>DAIRED010000007.1:0-23420 GCA_036795795.1 Thermoplasmatota archaeon
CCAACTGCGATGGCCAGCTCCGCCACTATGTCGTCGTGCTCCTCAGATTTACCGAGGCAGCATTCCCTGGCGATCTCCAGGCCCTCCGCCGCGTTTCCGCCCGCGAGGAGCTCCGCGCGGTGCATCCTCAGGTGCCTCGCCGCCTCCAAGGCCCTCCCGGCCTTCCATAGGTGGTGGAGCCTCTCCGCGTGCGCCGATGCGTTGAGGCAGTAGTCGGCGGCCGCTGAATGCGCGGCCCGCAGCGCGGGCTGGCCGGCGCACGATTCGACGGCGGCCCTGACTGCGGCGTGGGCGCTCAGCCTGCCCAGCGAGTCCTCGGCCAGCAGCCCGTAGCGCACTAGCGCGTCGACGGCTGTCGGGCTCGCCGGCACCGCCGGGGATGGCACCGGCGTCCGATGGACCGAGTACCCCACCAGTGCGTCGAACTCCTCGGGAGAGAGCCCGCCCAGCACGTCGCGCACGAGGTGCCTCAGCGCGTCCCGCTCCGCCACCTCCGTAGTCGGCTTGATGAGCGACAGGGCCATCGGATGGCCGCCGGTGACCTGGAAAAGCCTCTTGGCAGCCGCCCGCGAGGGGATGCCGCGGCTCTCGAGCAATTCGAACGCGGAGTCTTCGTCCAAGCCGCCCAACTTAACCTCTGAAACGACCCCGCTTGAGACATCTGGAACGCCGTAGAAGCCCGGCTTCGACTCGCAGCAGAGCGCGACCTTCAGGCCGCCCTTGCAGCCTTTGAGCGCCTCCATGAACGGGTCGAGCGCTTTGGCTGCTGGCGTGTATCCCCCGACAACCAGCAGACGTTTCTTGCCATCCGCGGAGAGCGCCGCCGCAATCTCGCGCGCGTCCGGAGGGCGCGAGCCCTGCAGCGGGAAGCCAGGCAGCCCGGCGAACCTCGCGACCTCCGCGGCGAAGCGCTCGGCCGTGTCCAGCGCGCCCGCGCGGTGCCACAGCGTCGGAACGCCTGCCCCCGCGAACGCCTTTGCTGCGAGGCTGGACTTGCCGATTCCCTGCATCCCGACCACGACCGCGAACCTCGCATTTCCGGCGAGCCATTCCTTGAGGGAGCACAGCTCCGCCTCCCGCCCGACGAAGCCGTCGGGGGCCTGCCACCCGATGCCGGCAGCCGAAGGCTTGAGCGATGCCAGCTTCGCCTCGTCTACAGTCCCGCCTACCAATAGGAAGCCGAGCGCCCGAGCCTCCGGGACGCCGAGCGCGCCCGTCAGGCGCTGGAGTGCCGAAGGCCCGTCGAGCTCCGTCTTTCCGGATTGTCCTGCGAACGTGAGGCTGCCGCGCAGCGCTTTCTCGCGCATCGCCGCCGCCTCGGCGTAAGCCGCCGGTGCCAGGAAGTATACCTTCTTCTTCGTCCTCGCGCCGCGCACGTGGGCCAGTCGCTCGACGACCTTCCCCTTCTCGACCAGCTTGCCCAGTTCGAGTGCCGCATGCGCCCTGCTGACGCCGCAGCCCGCCGCGATGCCTTCCTGGGTGACGCCCGATGGGACTTCGAACTCCTCCGCGTAGCGGGAGAACCTGGAAAGGTGGAGCGCTATCGCCTCCCAGACGCTGAGGGGACCTTTCTTCGCCATCGGCTTCGGTAAGCCCACGGCGTACTTATATTTGACTAAAAGGGAGGGCGAGCGGGCGTCCCCGGGAGATCCCTCGTCAGGGTTATACACCGGCAAGGGAATGACGTCCCATGTTCGGGAAAGCGCTTGTCCGCGCAGGCTGGAAGTTCGCCATATTCTACAGCGTGGCAATCGTGGTGCTATACGCCCTGGCGGTGGTTTTCTCCGACAGGTACGAGAGCACTTGGGTATCGTTCAAGGATATGCTCTTCCTCGGCGGCCTCGCCGTCATAGCCTTTGGGGGGCTCGTCGGAGCCGGCTTCACGCACAACGCCTACTACAACAACTTCATGTACCGGGTCTCGAGCGCCTACCAGCACGCCGTCAACGACGACCGCCTCGAGAGGCGCAGGTCTGAATTCGCCTTCATGATATACTGCCTCGTCGGCGGCGGAGCCCTGGCGCTCCTGCCCTTCATCCTCCCCTGATTCCGATAGTTCAATATTCCACCTAGGCAATCCTCGGGCGAGATGAAGCTGCTTCACTGGGACGGGCGCACGGGCACGGCCAAGCTCCTGACGCACACGATGGACGACCTCTGGCACCTCTACAACCTGGTCGCCTGCGGGGACTTGGTGCACGCCTCGACCTATCGGCGCGGGGAGGAGAAGAGCGACAAGCTCCGGGCGGAGAGGACCGAGAAGAAGCGCATGTGGCTGGGCGTTCGCGTCGAGAAGGTTGAGTTCCACGATTTTTCAGATAGGTTGCGAATCACTGGCGTTATCGAGGAGGGCCCGCAGGACATCGGCCAGCACCACACGTGGAACCTCGAGCCCGGGGACGACATCGCCCTGACGAAGGAGTGGCGCGCGGTCGACCAGCAGCGCGTCCGCGAGGCCGAGAAGGCGACGAGCGAGCCGCTAGTGACTTTCATCTCCCTTGACGACGAGGAGGCGGTATTCGCCGTCGTGCGCCAGTACGGCGTGCAGGAGGTCGCGCGGATAGACTCGCACAAGGCCGGCAAGGACTATCCCTCGGCGAAGGGCCAGAAGGAGGCATATTTCACCGAGGTGCTGGAAAAGCTCTCGACGATGAAGGGCGGGGACTCGCTGGTCGTCGTCGGGCCCGGCTTCGAGAAGGAGGAGCTGGTCGCGTTCGCGAGGGAGAAACGCCCGGAGCTGGTCAAGGGCGTGCACGTGCTGGGGACCGGGCAGGCGGGGATGCGCGGCGTCAACGAGGCGATGAAGGGGAACCGCGCCGGCGAGGTCGTGTCGAGCGGCAGGGTCGCGATGGAGACGACGCTCGTCGAGGAGATGATGGCCAGGATTGGCAAGGCGGGGGCCGTCGCCTACGGAATGGCCGAGACCCGGGCGGCGATAAATGCGGGGGCCGCGGAGACGCTCCTGGTCACGGACTGCCTCGTGAGGGCGAAGGAGTCGGGGGAACTGATGAGGCTCGCCGAAACGACAGCTTGCAGGATTGTGGTCATCAGCACCGTCCACGAGGCCGGAAAGGAGCTGGAGTCTCTCGGCGGCGTGGCGGCGCTGCTTAGGTACAAGCTCCCCCCGACTTGAATAACGTTATATAGAGTCTAGAGCTATTTCTTTCCGGGCGCAGGATGTTGGGTCACCGGGGATATCTGGCGGCGGTTTTCGTCGCGGCGGCCGTGCTCGTCTCAAGCGCCAGCTCCGCCACGCTATCCATATCCGGGCCGCAGGCGGCCGGCATCGAGCCGCACGATGGGGCAGCAGCGCAAAATCCGGAGCCGGTGGCACCTGAGGCGGGGCCGGTCGAGCCAGTACCTGACATGCGAATATCCAACATCAAGATGGTCGCCGACGGATACTACGTCGAGCACACGCCTTCGATTGCGCGGGCACAGAACGGAACGTACTTCATAGCCTACGAATCCGCTTCGTCGATATCGGGGAAATTCACAATCAACCTCACCTGGTCGCTGGACGGCTCGACGTGGGCGAGGAGCCGCGTCGTCATAACGTCCGCCGGCACGATGGGAAACCGCCATCCGACGCTCGTATGCCGCCAGGACGGGACGCTGATGATGGCCTACTTCTCGGACCGCACCGGCGCGTACAGGGTGTACACGGCCACGTCGGCGACTGGCGTGACCTGGGCCGAGAGCGGGGCGCTCGCGCTGCAGAACCCCGCCGTGAACCCGTTCCTCATCCAGGAGGACAACGGGGCGTACGCGATGTCGTACCAGCGTTACGGGAGCGCGTCGGACGGGAGCTACTTCGCCAGGTCCCTCGACGGGACGGCCTGGACGGCCTCTGGGACGAGGGTGACCACGAGGTCTCTGCCTAGGCTGATGCGCGCCAGCGGGAACGGCAACTACTTGATGACGCACCAGGGCGGGACGACCGGGGATTTCGAGATAAGGTATCGGACGTCGGCGGACGGAACGACCTGGGGTGCGGAGCAAACGCTCACGGACACTGGCAACAGTCACGATTCGTTCCCGATGCAGTGCGCGAACGGGACGTACGTCGTGTACTTCGCGACCGCCGTCGGCTCGACGTACGACCTTTTCCGCAAATTCTCGACGAACATGGTGACTTGGACGGCGGACCAGGCGATTCCATTCGGGAACACGTTGTACGACACGGAGCCGCACGTGATGCAGGTCGCGGCGAACCACACGACCGCGCTGGTCTGGGGCTACGAGACAGTTGCGTCGTACGGGGACGTCGAGGTCGCGCTGGCGTGGATTGAGGACCCGCAGCCGCTTCCGAGCGCTTTCGCGAACATCACCGTCGCCGCGGGGTGGAACCTGGCCTCGATACCGCTCGCGACGAACCTCTCGAACCAGGAGTTGCCAGGCGCGCTCGACCGCGCCGAGGCTTCGGTGGTTTGGACGAGAGTTATGGCCTGGGACGGGGCGACCCAGAGGTGGCTGCAGCATAACAAGGGATGGCCGTCCTGGATGAACACCCTGACGAGCCTGAACCATTCGGTTGGTTTCTGGCTGTACGTCACGACGGTCGGCGACGGGCAGCTTTGCGTCGGCGGGGCGGGTTATGCGGTTCCCACCTCGACATCAATCTACCTCTACGTCGGCTGGAACCTCGTCGGCTTCCCCTCGGACGATGCAGGATATACCGTCGCGGCCCTCAAGGGAGCGACTGGCGCGACAATCGTCGAAGGCTACGACGCGGGCCAAACGTACAAGACGTCTGTGATGGCGGACGCTGCGACTTTGGCCCAGGGGAAGGCATACTGGGTGTGGGTGCCGGCGAACGTGATATGGACCAAGACGTGGTAGCGCAGAAACCCTTATACGTGCCGACGGACAATGATATCCCATGAGACACGCAGCCGCCGCGGCCGTGGCCTTGTGTGCGCTAATGGCGCTCTCCGCCGTCCAGTTGAGCGGAGGTTTGGCGGATTTGGAGTCTCCGGCTGTCGGCGATGCGGAGGTCGTTTCTCCTTCGGGATGGGGACCGACCGGTTCTGGCATCCACTACTCGCGCAACGCCGCTCGGGGTTACGCCCTGCAGTGGTACGGCTCCTTCAACCCGCACTTCAACAACTTTTCCGCATCGGGGGGCGATTGCGCCAACTTCGTGAGTCAGTGCCTCATCGCCGGAGGGATGTCGCTGTGGCAGGGGACGAACGGCGCGGGGTACGGTGTCTATCCCGACGTGGACCGGCCGACCACGTACAGCAACGGAACGATTCCCTACTGCGACTACCTCCACCAACACTTCACGAAGTACGAGCCGGTCGATTACACATACGTCGTGGAAGGAGTGAACGCGACCATCCCGGCCGACATCGCCGTCGGCGATGCGGTAATATTCGGCGAGCACGCTGCGGACCACTGGGAGCACGCTATGGTCGTCGTCTGGATCGGCGCGAGCGATATAGGGCTCGCTGGCCACAGCTCCGCCGTCTGGAACCAGTCGTTCTGGACCGAGCTCGGATATTCGACGTTCACCTGCGCGAGCTTCTACCATCTGCGCGTCGAGCTGAGCCAACCGTTCCCTTTCATGATTCGGACCGGGCAACTCAACGTGCGCGCTGGCCCAGGAACCACCGGCCTCGGCTCGAACTACCAGGATATCGGCGACCTGCACTCAGGGGAGATGTACGTCTGCTACGGCACGCAGGTCGACGCCAGCGACAACCTGTGGTACCAGTTCTGGTTCGACGAGCGCAACGCCTGGTGCGCGGCCAGGATGGCGTCGGGCTCCGTGTACGCCGTCGAGGTGAACCAGCAGCAGTTCGAGATAAATATTGCGAACTCGCTGAACGTGCGAGACGGCCCCGGTACGTCCTACGAGATTGCGGGCCAGGTGTTCGACGCAGAGCGCTTCGTCACGAAGGGGATGAGGCTGAACGGTGCCACGATTTGGCGCTCGTTCTGGTGGGGCGGGATGGTCAAGTGGTGCTCCGCCGGGTACACGTTCAACGCCAGCGAGGTGCAGAAGAACCTCACGAGGCTGAACGTCGGGTTCTACCCGAGCTGGATGGGGACGACCTATACGACTCTGCGGCAGGACAAGCTGACGCACCTCTGCTGGTTCTCGGTCGAGATGGACACGGCGGGAGGCATCTCCGCGTACAACAACTGGCCTAGCGGGTGGACAGACCTCGTCCTGCGCTGCAAGGAGAACGGAACAAAGGTCCTGCTGACCGTGACGCTTTTCGGCTCGACGAGCGTTTCGACGTTCCTCGCAAGTTCCACGGCGCGCGCCAACGGCGTATCGAATTTGTTAACGCAGTGCATCGCAGGGAACGCCGACGGAATCATGGTGGACTTCGAATATCCGCCTTCCGGCTCGGACGACAATCTCCTGCTTTTCATGCAGGAGCTGGCTGCGGCGTTCGACGGAGAGAACCTGCTCTACGAGGTGCACCTCTGCCTGATGCCATACCCGTGGGCGTCGTACGGCTTCGGCCAGCTTCCAACGATAAACGCCTACGTCGATTACTACTTCCTCATGGGCTACGACTACTTCTACAGCGGCTCGGCGACTACGGGGGCGTGCGGCGCTCTCTGGTGGAGCAATAACATCGACGCCTGGCACTCGATAGACCGGTGGATAAACGTCTACGGAGCGGACAGGCGCAAGTTCGTCTACGGCGTGCCGTACTTCGGCTTCGACTACCCCGTGGCGACCTCGGGC
Organism: Thermoplasmatota archaeon; assembly: GCA_036795795.1. GTDB lineage: Archaea > Thermoplasmatota > Thermoplasmata > SG8-5 > DAIRED01 > DAIRED01. The sequence goes on from DAIRED010000007.1 coordinate 6,710, forward strand.
CACGACGCGCGCGGCGCGACCAGGAACGGGACGGCCTCTTCGCGGACTTACAACTCAGCGATGACAAAGCTGGCATCCACGGGCGCGGCGCTCCAATGGGATGCGTTTTCGGCGAGCCCGTGGTACTACTATCTGGAAGCTGGCCAATGGCATCAGGTCTGGTTCGACAATGCGACGTCGCTAATGCACAAGTACCAGGTTGTCAACGAGCTGGACCTTCCGGGGATGGGTATCTGGGCGCTGAAGTACGACGACCCAAGGGCGGAGCTGTGGGGCGCCATCGCCGAGAAGCAGGGCTTGTTCGACCTGGGCCAGGCATCGCCCGCGAACGGTTCGACGGTGAGCGGTGCGGTGAACCTGACGCTGCGCCCGACGGGGGGGCTCACGGACGTCTGGGTGCGCGTGCCGGGCGGAAGCTGGCAGGAGTCGACATACAACACGAACATCCACGCGGAGCACGCATCCAAGTACTACCGCGTATGGGACACCGCGGGCCTCGCTACCGGCTGGTACAGCGTCGAGTTCCGCATGAACAACTCCTACGGCCACGTGTCGTTCGAGAACCTCTCGTACTACGTGGACAACGGGCAGGCGTACCACAACATCGCGCTCGCGCAGGGCTGGAACCTCGTCTCGTTGCCGCTCGTCCAGGCCGACACGTCGGTCGCGGCGGTGCTCTCTTCGATATCGGGCCAGTACGACCGCGCCATGTGGTACGACCCGCTCGGCGGGGCGAACAAGTGGAGGCAGTACAACACCGGCTGGAGCTCTGCGCTGAACGATTTGACCGAGATGGACCATTCGAAGGCTTACTGGCTGCGCGTGACGGCGACGTCAGCGACTCTGAACGTCACCGGAACAGCCCCCGCCTCCACGGGAATCCAGCTGAGGGAAGGCTGGAACATGGTCGGATATCCCGCGCGAGTGGATTCCGCGCACACCGTCGCGCAGCTGAAATCCGCAACCGACGCCACCATCGTCGAGGGATTCCACGCGGCTGCGACATATAAAACGCAGGTTCTCGCCGATGCATACGTGCTGAAGAGGGGCGAAGGCTACTGGGTACTCGTTCCCGCGGACGTCGTGTGGACGGTCGAGTGGTAGGTGGCTCCTCACTTATTCTTCATGCGCCTGAGGTTCTCAAGCTCGCCCCTCAGGAGGTTTAAGTGGTCCGCCTCCATCGCCGAGAAGTGCATCAGGGTCGCGCACGCGTCCTTGTCCGAATCCAGCGGCTCGCACATCCCGACGTAGAAGTCTTGCGCGGACTTCTCCTTCTCCATGGCATAAACGAAGAACGCCTCGAGGTCGACTGGCCGATTGGAGCCGGTGAAAGCCTGCGCCTGAGAAGGCATGGCTATGTCGGAGACTGAAATAGCCTCCCTGCAACACAGGACGCCGTGCATATCTCTCAGCGTCTCGAAGTGCCCCTTCTCGTCCGCCGCGAGGCGTAGCAACTTCTCCTTGACGGCCTGCTCCGGAACCCTCTCGACCAATGACGTGTAGAGCGCACAGCTGATGTGCTCGTCCCACATGGCCAGTTTGAACATATCGTGGATTTTGCTGTTCAGCATCGGAATCCCTCCCTGTCATCTGCTTCGTTGGTTTTAAGGGTTTGCACCGCGGCTCGCGTGCTCCCCCAGCGGATTCGGCGACCGGTCCATCAAGCCCTTCCCCGGCTCTCCCCTTTGGCGAAGGCTGCGGCAATAAGATGCGCAATCCTCAGCGGCTCAGGCAGCGCCCCGCGCACCACCGACGCCCGGATTATCTCGCTGGCCTCCGCGAAATCGATTCCCGCGCATGCGGCGAACAGCGGCTTGTGGCCCGTGTCCAACTCGCGCAGCTTATGCCTTTTCAGGACAGCGAGCCGCTCCTTCCAGTCGTCGAAGTTGGCCTTCAGCGCCTTCTCTATCTTCGCCATGTCCGGAGGGTCGCGCGTCACGGTGGCGAACGGAACGCCCGTGCGCTCGGCCAGCTCGCCGATGTCGACGACGTTGAAACCCCCGAGGGCCGCGCCGTCGAGCATCGCCAGCTTCAGGCCGTCCCTGTACCTCGACGATGCCAGCATTTCGACGATTCTGTCGTTCGCGTCGGTCCCGTCCACCCCGACGGACCGCACCATCAAGCCTTCGACGTAGTTCGGCAGGCGAACGACGGCGCCGACCAATGGGGCGCGCGCATCGCCGAACGAGAACGGGCCGTCGTCGATTCCGAGGACACGGACGTGGGGCTTCACGGAGCCTCCGCTCACCATAATGGAAGCGAGCCGGTGACCTTGTCCACGACGCTCGCGGGGCCGGGCCCGATGCCCAGGACCGTCGCGGTCCCCGGCGGAAGCTCGGTCATTCCAGCATCCTCAATCAGCGCCGTCGGAAGCCGCAGCGAGCGCGCCTTCTTCTCCAGCACCCTCAGCTCCGCCAGGTTGTTCGCCTTCAGCACGACCTTGCGCTGCCCCTCGTGGTACCACTCGCCGAACCCGCGCGGGTCCTTCGAGCGGGAAAACTCGACGCAGCTCACCGCCGCGTGAGCCACCTGGGCCGACATCTTGCCGGGGCTCATCCCGAGGTCCGCACGCACGACGATGACCATCTTGTGCTCGAAATTATCCTTCAATGCCTTCGCCTCCCGATATGTCCAAAATCTCGGAATCCAGCTTCTCAATCTTATCGACTGCCTCACGCTTCAGCTCGGCGTAGCGGTTGCGCCGGTTCCCGACGTTCGCCCGCTCCTTGGCCTCCAGCGAATCGATGCGCCTCTGCAGCTCGACGCGCTTCCTTCCTAGTTCGTCCAGCTTCGCTTTATTGGCTGGCGTGCGCTTGCGCAGGTCCATGCTCCGCGGGTCCGGGGGCGGGAGCCTCGCGAGCTTCGGATGGATTCGCGCCGTCCACTTGTACGCGCCGCGCCACCAGCCGACGGCGAAGAGCGCGAGCGAGAGAGTCAGGAGCGACGCCCAGAGGTACGGCGCGTCTATGTATCCAAGCCCCGTGTCGGGGTTCGTCCCGAGGGCGTTCAGGCCGAAGTTCACGAGGATGACCAGCGCCATGCTGAGGCCGATTCCGATTGTGACGCGGTAGATTATGTCTATCTCGGAGTCGAACTCGTTGCGGCGGGGGAAGAGCGCGTTGACGAGTAAGTAGCCTGGGACGAAGAAGACGATGAGGAGGCCGGCAACGACCTGGAGCGGGTTGGCCATCGCCCGCTGGATGAGTCTGCGGGATAATAAGCTTGCCGATTCGGACCCCCCCACGTTTCCCCGAAACGCTTATAAAAGATGAAGGCCATGTTTTCCTCGCACACAGGATGCGGAAGTAGGCGGCGCTTTTAGGGCCGGCTGGTTTCGTTTTGGAACGCGCGCCAAGGAGGTATGTCTGTGAAAGTGAAGAGCGTTCTTCATCTCGACCAGGTGAAGGGGTTGAATCCAGCGGAGCAGGAGAAGCTGAAGGCGGTGAGTTCGAAGTACGCCTTCGCGTCGAACGAGTACTATCTCTCATTGATAAACTGGAGCGACCCCAAGGACCCCATTCGCAGGATAATCGTCCCGTGCAACGAAGAGCTGGATATGTGGGGGACCCTCGACCCGTCGAACGAGGGAAAGTACACGGTCATGCCGGGCGTTGAGCACAAATACTACCGCACCGCGCTCATCATGGTCAGCAACGCTTGCGGCGGAATATGCAGGTACTGCTTCAGGAAGAGGATATTCCTGAAGGGAAAGGCCGGAGTCGTGAAGGACATCGACGCGGCCATCAGATACATAAGCGACCACAAAGAGATAACCAACGTCCTGCTCACGGGCGGAGACCCGTTCATGCTGGCAACTTCCAGGCTGGACAAGATTGTGGGAGCCCTCAGGGCGATAGACCACGTACAGATAATCCGCATAGGGACGAAGATCACATCGTACAATCCGCACAGGATACTGGACGACCCCAAGCTGCTGGACATATTCCGAAAATACAGCACGCCGGACAAGAGGATGTACGTCATCACGCATTTCTCGCACGAGCGCGAGCTGACCGACGTGGCGTTAAAGGCGCTGGCGGAGCTGAAGTCGGCCGGCGCAATCATCGCGAACCAGACCCCGCTGTTGAGGGGCGTGAACGACGACCCCGTCGCGTTGGCCCAGCTCTTCAGGAGGCTTTCGTACATCGGCAACACGCCGTACTACGTTTTCCAGTGCCGCCCGGCCACCGGAAACAAGACATTCGCCGTGCCCGTGGAGGAAGGCTACGCCATCTTCGAGAAGGCCAAGAGCATGGTGTCCGGCCTCGCCAAGCGGGCGCGCTTCGTGATGTCGCACTCCTCGGGCAAGATTGAGATAATAGCGGTGACCAAGGAGCACACATACTTCAAGTACCACCGAGCCGCAATCGACGAGGACTGCGGGAAGATCATGGTCTTCAGGCGGAACACGCAGGCTTATTGGCTCGAGGACTACGGGGAGCCAGTCCTCGTCGAGAAGCTCTTCACTGGGCTACATCAGAACGTCGGCGAGGACGAGCTCGCATAGGATTTCGCATCGCCCAAGCCCCAACATGGGGCGAGCGCCCTCCGATTGGCCTGGAATTCACTGCAACTAGCGACAAAGGTTAATATGCGATGACGTCGATTAGGAATAGGTGGGCTGTCTCAGCCCGCCTTCCAGCACACGGGGGCGACAAAATGGCCATCGGATTTTCGCACCTCTTCTCGGAGAGGGCGCGCGCGATGAAGGCGTCGGAGATAAGGGAACTTCTTAAGCTTACCCAGCGAAGGGAGATAATCTCGTTCGCCGGGGGGCTTCCGAACCCTGCCGCGTTCCCCGCGGAAAAGATAAAGGAGCTGGCCGCCAAAGTGCTGACGGAGCGACCGGCCGAGGTCCTCCAGTACGGCACGACCGAGGGCGTCAGGGAGCTGCGGCAGACGCTGGCCGAGCGCATGAAGAAGAAGGGCATCGACTGCACGGAGAAGAACATCCTCATCACCCAGGGCTCCCAGTCCGGCATCGACCTCGTGAGCAAGGTCTTCCTCGACCCGCGGAACCTGGTCATCACCGGCCTGCCGACGTACCTCGGCGCGGCGAACTGCTTCACGTCATACCAGGCCCAGATGGAGGGGATACACCTCGACGACGAGGGGATGCCCCCGGACCTGCTGGAGGAGAAGCTCTGGCGCATGCACCGCCACGGCCGCAACTCCAAGATGCTCTACCTCGTGCCGACATTCCAGAACCCTTCCGGCGTCACGCTCTCGGAGAGCCGGAGGAAGAAGATTCTCGAAATCGCCGCGCAGCACGACCTCCTGATAATCGAGGACGACCCGTACAGCGACATCCGGTTCGAGGGCGATGACGTCAGGCCGATGAAGTCGTTCGACACGGACGGGCGCGTCATCTACCTCGGCACGTTCTCGAAGATACTTGCTCCCGGGCTGCGCGTCGCCTGGGCCGTCGGGAACGAGGAGAGCATCGCCAAGATGACCATCGCCAAGCAGTCCGCCGACCTCTGCTCCAATGTCCTGGGCCAGTGGATAGCCAACGAGTACATCACCGGCGGGTACGTCGACGGCCAGGTGGCGAAGATTTGCCAATTGTACAAGCACAAGCGCGACCTGATGCTCGGCGCCATGAAGGAGCACTTCCCCGAGGGCGTCGTTTGGACCAGGCCGCTCGGCGGGATGTTCACCTGGGCCACGCTCCCGGCGCACATCGACACGCGCCAGATGTTCGAGCTGGCAATCGGCAAGAACGTCGCGTACGTCGTCGGCTCCGCCTTCTACCCGGACGGCTCCGGCCGCAACACGATGCGCCTGAACTACACCTATCCGACGGACGAGGATATCGTCGAGGGCGCCAAGCGCCTCGGCGGCGTCATGAAGGAGGAGATGTCACTCCCCAGCACGCACGCCAAGAAGAAGATGGCCGAGAAGCTGAACGGGGTGCTGTCGGGCGTTTGAGGCTCCCCGCGTAACCTGCTGCGGAAAGCGCCTCGCCTGGCGCAAGGAACGCTACGAGGACACGCGCCTCGCCAAGTGCCCGAAGTGCGGGAGGGATTTCGCGTATTCAACAAAATAAGATGCCAGGATAAATATTTAAAAATTATCAAATGGTGTATAATGTAAACCAATGATTTATATATCCATAATTTATTATATGCTGGGCGACAGATGAAAATTAATATCCGCACCGGGGTAAGTTTCTCAGTGGCATTATTATGCATTATCTCCACAATCACATTTGTCGTCCCATCAAGGACAATCGGACAAGAAATAAACCTGTCCGACGTCGCTCCAATTGCCAACTATACTATGCCAAGCTGGATATGGTCAATCTCCTGGTCGCCGGATGGGGCCCGAATATTAGTGGGGATGGGTAATGACGAAGCTGTAGTCGTACGAGCCGACACTGGCAGGATACAATACCATCTTCCACACAACGACCAGGTATACTCACTGCAGTGGTCTCCTCTAGGTGATAAGTTACTTACCAGCTCCAGGGATGGATTTGTCTTTATTTGGAATGCAACACATGGAAACCTTATCAGCAGTTTTGACGGAGATCTAGATCAGAACGCTTCATCTGTACGCTCCGTCTGTTGGTCTCCAGATGCAAGATATATCGCTACTGGCGGCAATTATGATAATACCGTCCACATATGGGATGTCCAAAACGGTTACATGGTTCAGAATTTAACAGGGCATACTTCGGCAATAGAATCACTCTCATGGTCTCCGGATGGGACGTACCTGGCTTCGGGTTCTGGTATATGGGACAATTCAATAAAAATCTGGGATACAGTATCTTGGAAGCTAGTAAAAACATACAACAACACAATCGGTAATGTGATATCTCTCAATTGGGCGTCAAATGGTTATTTATTATCGACAGAGCATAATCTGACCCTAAATAAATATTGTATTCACATATGGGATACTCTGAATGACACGATTAAACAGGAAATCAATGATGTAGGAAACAACCACACCTATTGCATTTTCTCTGCACGATTTTCATCGGACAATAAACTCGTTCTTGCTGGCACTGGTGGTGATTATTATATCGACCCGCGGATAAACTTGGTAAACATATGGAGCGTAGATTCCGGAGAGATAATATTCTCAAGTAATATCCATACAGATAGTGTCCTTTCAACAGAATGGTCCCCAGATGGCAGAAGATTCGCTACGGGATCTTGGGATAATCAATTGATGATTTGGGGAGATAATGTGGCACCAAATGTGTTAAACCTTAGTGCCGCTGGTAATATTTCAAGTGAAGCAAATTCAGCCAATCTTTCAGTTGATACGCAACTAAATATTTCTTTTCAAGTCAGTGAATCGGTCGAATATGATGTCGTAATAGACTCAGATGGAATTGCGGGATACAACACATCAACAGACATATTATTCTCTGGCGTTGAAGACAACAACATAACAACAATTCAATGGAACCTCTCGGATAGGAATGGACTTCCTGTCGCACTCGGTAACTACTCAATGTGCATCTTCCTGACCGACACATCTGGCAATACCAACGATATTAATCAAACATTAAGAACAATTCGAATTTATTATGGAGATAGCGATGGCGATGGCATAGCCGACAATCTGGATGAATTTCCAGATAATCCAAATGAAACAGTAGATTCCGATGGAGATGGATATGGAGATAACAGCGACGCATTCGATACCGATGAAACGCAATGGAACGACACTGACGGGGACGGATACGGGGACAACCTGGATGGCAATAACCCAGATGCGTTCCCGAACGACTCAAGTGAGTGGAAAGACTCAGATAATGATGGTATTGGTGACAACACAGATATTGCAATAAATATTCACAATAATTTAATTTATGTAGGAATTGGAATTATAACTACCGCAATAATTATTTTAATTTATTTATCGAGAAAATTTAAAAAATGCTAGTCTGAATGCCAATTTAAATCCTGATGTTATTGTTTCCTTTTAACATAATAATGTATAAAAATAAAAATACAAATGATTACTATGAAAAAAATAATATAATATAAATAACCATAATTAATTTGTATATCTAAATGCAAAAGTAAATCATTATATTGTTCATTCGAGATATCATAAACTCGAATAGTAAGTGGATCTCTAGAATCAACAGAAATTAAAACAAAAGCAATCTTATTCTCGTAAATCGATGGGAAGACATATCGCTCAGAGTTGGATGGGCATGTCAATTCCCTTGTGGAATTATCATTAATATTGTATGTATAAATTGTAGTATTAAATTCCTCGGTCAAGTAACTATTGCTAGCACCCCATACAATGATATTACCATAGATATCGATAGAGTGAATATACATGTTATTATTAGTTACTTGAGTCTGGATGCCTGTCGTGATATTAAATTGAATTAATTGCATAATGCTTGCCGTTCCGTCTAATGAGGTATTATTGTTACGATAATCTAGCCAAATAATGTTGCTCCGGTCAATTTGAACATCTGTCTTCATCGGATGATAAAATGGATTATTAACACTATGTGACGTATTTGTGATCGGTATAATCTCCCTTGAAGATAAATGTATTATTTCGACTTCCATTTCCTTATCAATCCAGGCCACTATTTCTCCATCAATGGAAGGGCCACTACTGATGTTATTAGTTAATGTGAAATATTCAGCATTTACAATGCTGAATCCTTTTACATACGAGTTATCGTTTTGCCTCTCGTACCATACAATTGTATTGCCAGAAATTTTTGGCCTTTCTTGAATATAAACATCGCTTGTTATTTTCTGCATCATTTTTGACGTTATATTGTACATCCAAATGTCGCCAAGGTTTTCCCATACTAGTATACTGCCAGAGATATCTAGTGTTGTTCCGACATTTTCTGGTATTGACGTAATTTCACTTGTATTGTTTGTCATCATATCGTAATAATATAAAGTTTCTCCAGAATCAATAGATTCTTTATCTAAAGTTCCTGTGAACACAATATATTGATTTGCCATTACAGGATGTGTGCCAGAAAGCACTATTGGATTCTCATGCCCACTTGCACAGGAATTTATAAACAGTATATTTAATATTAAGATAACGAAATAGATAATCCAACGTTTCAATAACCTACCTCCAGTGTAATATAATTATATTGAACGAACAATGATGAGCGTGCAAAAATATCTCCAGATATAGGTAATGGCTCAGGCGTAGGAACAATACCAGGTGGCATATCTACAATGACGTAGGCTCCAACGGAAATTTTATACGTGGAATCAAGATGGCGACGGGCAATATCATTGAATGTTATCGTCTGATCAAAATTAATATCTGATGATTTGCAACTTCCCTGAATAGCGACATCCGCCATTGTAAATGTATCGGATTCTAGAATATAATATTCGTAATCAATGGGGCCTTCAAGGGTCATAAAAAATCGCCAATGTGCTTCTGCATCTGGATTTAACCATGAAAGGAGCATGGTTTCAGCATGAAGACTACCTTCAATATGTATTGTTAAATCAATATAGATATTATCTAACCATTCGGAATAATCATTACATCCGATAAAGAATGTATTTCCAAGAGCTATTGATGCAGTATCTTCAAATTGATCATAAATAGTATCGCTGAATGTTTGCGATATTTCTGCCCCAAGTTCTCTCGCTAGTAAATTTTTATAAATAGAATACTCAGCATTTTCCGGTGTATGGTGGCCGATATAATATTCTGGGTATCCTAACGGTGTTGCTTTTCCTTGCCATGCGACGTTGTCAAAATGGGATGGGTAGTAGTCATAATAATCTAACCAATAATCACCATCCGTATCGTCATTACACGGATTTGTAATGCACGAAAATTCGACTGGTATTAATGCTATTTGATCTAAAACAACTCTTTTAATACCTTGTGTCATGAACAACTCATCATAAAGATTGATATTTATCTCAGTCAATCCATCAAGATAGAATGGCTGAGTTATATACGTGGTCCAGCTTGTTGTTAGTGGATATAAAAAGAATATTGCACTGTTAGGTAGTTGCCCGCGTATTATACCATCTTGACAACCCACCTCTCTTTTTGCCCTGATAAACATTTGATAATCACCAGAATCAGGAATCCCAAAGGAAGCTGGATTTACTAATTGTCCCGCGTCATCTGCTATAACCGCTTTCCCTTCATTCGCATTCCGAGAATCTATAATACTTGAACCGCTTCCAAGTGAAACGTGTTCTTCTGCATCATACCAATATGCCGATTTAATTGTACCTGAAGGTGTTTTAACATACACGGTTTCACTACCATCAATTAAACCATCCATATCCATATCTGAAATGAAAGGGCTAGTAAATACCTGGCCAATCATATTTACTGGAATTAATACCGCACAGTCCCATTGTATTGTATTCGAATTTGAAGGAGATGCCATTATTTGGAGGGGCTGGATACCATTAAGATAAAAGGATCGAGTACTAACCCATTCATATTCAGCAGTAACAAGTAAAAATGTTGATATTAAAGTACTTCCTGTGCTTAAAGACAAACCAAATGTTCCACCACAGATTGTTGGATCTCGGATGCGACACATCAATTTATATTGACCTTCTTCTGGTAACATGTATATCGGATTAGATAACGAATTAATGATATTATATACATATTGTTCATTGAATGAGTCAACATCCGTTACAATCGAATGTGATGCAAAATTCTCCAGCTCAATCCAATTTACATTTTCAAAAGATTCCTGCCCATCAAGTAATCCATCTTGGTCAGTATCAGGCACTAAAGGTTGTGTACCTATTCCCCCATTTTGATTAAGTACATCTCCGACCTCTCCCCAGTCCTCTCCAACCTCATATACGCCATCTCCATCATCTACCCATCCATCGTACAATCCGTCACCGACAATATTTCCTTGTTCGTCTAAGTCACTATCAACAATCGAGGGGGATGTACCAAGGTTGACTTCCTCGCTGTCTGTTAGCCCATCCATATCAGTGTGAGAACTTTTTGGATTAGATCCATAAATGGCTTCATCCTTGTCATTCAGCTCGTCATCATCTGAATTGGGTAACAATGGATTAGATGGGTAAATTGTATATATGCCGTCCTTGTCAATTTGACTTGGGAAAACCTCATCACCATCCCATAGATCATCATTATCAAAATCCTCATCATAAATAAATGTTCCAATCTCGTTCTCATAATCATTTATTAAACCGTCATTATCCATATCCTGGTCCGAGTCATCCATTTTTTTAGTCAATTGTTGCTCATTCTGCGTGCCCTTCGTATCAAATTCAATGCCATCATCATCTCCACCTGTATCAGTATCTGATATCAACGGGCTCGGGGATTTCGATAAAGAAATCCTCGATGTAGATAGATACCCCCAGGTGGTCCCTGACGGGTCGTCGCCAATGTCTCTCAATTTATGAGTTATGACTAATTTCCAAGTGTAGTACTCCGTGAACGACGATGATGGAATTCCCTTGGACAATAAGTCCGTCGTTCCACTTCTCGTCACTGCGCAACTATTGACTAGTGTCGTACCGGAGTATGCCTTCAAGCTGCACGAAGTAATACCGTAATCGTCCGAAACAACGTTAATGCTGGTCGATGCCGCGAACGCGCCATATTCAGCAATTGAACCAATGATGAAAGTTTTCGTAACGATGAAGTAAGGAAGCACATATTTTATGCCAGCCCAACTCAGTACGACTCCTTCCGAGGGGGATGTTGTCGTGCTATACTCCTTGATTCCGATTTCAACATCGTCCGGTAAATCATCATCGTCCGTGTCGACCAGCGTTGGATCGGTATTCCTTGATAAAATTTCAATATTGTCATTCCAGCCATCGCCATCCGTATTGGCCGTAGTAGGCGAAGATGATTCGAAGATATTTATTATGAACGTGCTTAATACTCCGCTGGAACCACCAACCATCGCAGATAATTTCCAATAACATCCGCGCGCAATCATGTCCCGTGGGAACAATGATATTAACGACCATTTCCATTCACCCGCATACACCAGTTCCTTCTCACCAATGTTGACGCCTTTGCAAATGGCAGTCATTTTAAAGTGCCATCCTGTGCCAGAAGTCACGCCCAATTCTACATAGGCATCCGATAAATAGCCGACTGTCGGCCCAGTTGAGACGTAGAATTGCTTCCATACGGCATTTACGCTCGCTGGAACGTCTCTCGACTTCGAGGCGTGCTTGTATTTTTTCCCGATCTCGCCCGTCCCGTCGATTAAATTATCGTTGTCTGAATCCCGATCCAACGGACCGTTCAGGATGCCGTCTCCGTCAATGTCCCCTGTGGTCAATTCCTTGAAATAAATGTTGACCTCGTCGCCATCTTTCAATCCGTCGCCATCGGTATCGGCCTTCGTTACCTGCGTGTGGTATCCGCCGGCATAACCGTTAATCGCATCTCCAATCTCACCTTCGACTTCTCCCACATCGAAAATGCCGTTGCCGTTCGTATCGGCCCAGCCGTCCACCAATCCATCAGAATCGCTATCCATACTCTTCGGACTGGTATAATATCCTCCTATAGATATCGAACCGCCAGGACCCATTCCACCTGTTGTCGAATATCCTACTTCACCCTTCACCTCGCTAGTATCGTATATTCCATCCAAATCGGCATCAATCCAACCATCGACTAAACCGTCTCCGTCAGAATCGCGGTTGTTGACCTGCGTGCCGGATTGATACTCAAATCCATCGCTGAGACCATCATCATCGCTGTCCCTATCGTTGGAATCGGAGAACACCCAATTTTCCTCAATATAGTCAGTGAGCCCGTCGCTGTCTGAATCCGGGCTCATCACAGTTTCATAATAATCAGAAGTGCCATCATCATCCGTGTCTTCATCGTTGGGATCCGTTCCGTAGGTGAGTACTTCTTCGCCATCTTCCAACAAATCATTGTCCGAATCCGAATCCATCGGAAGGGTTGCTAAGCCGATCTCGGAGTAGTCTGTTAATGCATCTCCATCCGTATCAATGACGTACGGCAAAGTCGAGTAAAGATGTATCTCATCCCCATCTGTCAGGCCATCGTTGTCCGTGTCCGAATCTCGCATGTTGTTGATTATCGACCCAGCACTATCCTTATCAAAGTCATAATGTAAGGGGTCGGCAATCGTCGTCACTTCACCAGCCACTTCAACAATATCTATTGATACAGACCAATATTGAGATTCCTCCAAATCGCCCCAGCCATCGTCATCCGTGTCGCCATCTAACGGATCGGAGAAATATTCATTTATGGGAATCCCTGCAGCCTCAAGCTCCTTGATAATATCGGAATCAAAGAGTGCTTCGATGATTTCTTTGCCATCCAGTAAGCCATCGTTATCCGAATCATCATCGAGAATAAGAGTATTGAACAATATTTCATTGCCATCTCCAAAATCGTCATTATCCGTATCGGAATCTCCGGGGTTCGAGCAATAGATGGTGATTTCATCACCATCGTTAACACCATCGCCATCCGAGTCTGTATCCAGCAAATTATTTTTCAATCCATCTTCATCAAAGTCTGAAAATAAAGCATCCCCATTTTCGACCCAATATTCTTTTTCCTCCCCATCCAATATACCATCCGAGTCTGTGTCAATCGCAGCTGGATTGGTGTACAATGTTAATACTTCCTCACCATCATTCAGTCCATCATCATCCGAATCTTCATCGACTGGATCAGTGGGCGCTACATACATCTCCACATCGAGATTTGACACTGTCATCCAGCCATTTGCGTTTGTATAGAAGGTAAGTGGGATTGCGATGTTGCCATCAGCCTTGCCATCGTCGAGATCGACGTGCTCCCTCATATAGGTATTAATCTGGACCGAAAAGTCCGGGAGTTTCATGTCGATGAACTGCAATGGGCGGTCGCCTATCTTCTGTCCGTCAATTGAAGCGGTTATCTGCGGCAGTCCGACTGTCCTCATGTATATTTGGGGAACATAGTTCGTCTCGCGGCAATCCTGCCACACAATTCTACCCTCAGAAATGGATGGCGCGTTCTGTAAGTTTGGCTCAACACACACAGGATACTCCATCTGGAGTTCAAGATCGTAAGCGTAGATGTCTCCATCGTCGTTTCTATAATCCGTCCATACTGCGATTCCCCCGTCAATCGCAGGATCGTTTTCGATAATACTGGCGGTGTTTGTCACCTTAATTCTCTCACATGTCGCGATGTTGTACGCATAAAGCTCCTGGGATGCCAAATCTTGGTAGAGAACATAATTGGAATCGATATCCAGGAGGAATGGATTTTCACTGGCTTCGGTTATCCTGGTCGTTACTCCGGTAGATATTGTATAAATCCATGCGCCTCCTTGTGTATAATCTGTGTATGCAATTCGATCTCCGTTCACATGGCTTGACCCATATTGCCCATTTAGAAGGATCGTTGTCACGCCTTGAGATATCTCATGCATTTTTAAATACCAGGGCGTTGTCCATACGACAACATCCCCATCGATGTCGATGTTACCCGCAGTGTTATCAGAACCATCATCTATGGAAATCTGTTTAATTATACCAGTGGAGATATCATATAGCATTATTTTCATTGCTGAAGCGTACCCAGACATCCATATCACATAATTGCCGGATATCCTGGCGCTACCATCATATTCGGTGTTGGTCGATATCTGGATCATGCTGTCGTCGTCGATATTGTACAGGAACACATCATCGTTCCCGTTTCTATTGTCATTCCATACAAGCATATCACCGCTCACTTCAGGACCACGCAAGGATAGGTCGTCCACATCCGTTTTTATTGGCACCATCATCGTTGAACCGCACGCTAATTCACCAGTAAAAGCAGCAACCGCAACCGATGCTCTTTTGAATCCGGTAACTGGAGCTGGCACCTCGAATGTAACGGTCTGTGTACCAGAGCCGTCGAAATTTACTTGAGCTGAATCTACATACGGTATTGCAGGCGTGGCTCCTACGAACTGCGTCACTACGCTATCGGGCGTCCCATCCGCATCAATTTCATCGGCGTCTGTTAGACAATCATCATCCGAATCCACTTGTGATGAGTCGGCAATCGTGAACGTGCTGAAGTGGGTCGTACTCCCCCAGACGTAGTCGAATTGCAAATCTATGCCAGTATTCTCTCCTTGCGAGTAGTTGTAGAGGATTCTCCAACCATCATTCGAATACCAATAGACGCGCAGATACTTCTCGGTAATTCCACTCGGCAATGTGAGAGGGTCGTAGTTGAATTTTATATTCGCAGAAAAATTCTCGCTTGTGGACACCTCAATGTCAACATACAATCCTATGCTGCCAGACAAGTACGATGACGGTATTATTTGCATAATGGATGGCGCTGTCTCAGAATCGTTAGAATAATCAATCGCCACACTTACTTTGGCAGGTCCGTTGACAGCTACAACGTCCGCGTCGAATCCTTCATCCACATTCATGTTGTAATTGAATGGGTCTGGGTCGGTCAAGTCTGGCAAGAAGTCTCCGTCCAAGTCCGCTTCAACGGCGACCGTGTTGTCGTGCTTCCAGGATATCGTTATAATCCCCGATTCGACGTACATATCCATTACTGGATTGTCCCTGGGCAATGATGCCTCAACCCCGTACCGGCCATCCGTCCAGTTGGCGAAGTCCATGCTCCCGCTGTACCAGAAAGTCCCGCTGGGATACCCATGCTCGTAGCCTGGATTGAACGGTTCGTTGGTATGCCAGGTGACATAGCATATCCCGGTCGCGGAATCAATGTATATCTGGGGGTACTGAACGCTCTGCGCGGAGTGTGAAACCTGCATGCCCTTCGGCCAGAATTGCTGCGGCGCCCGTTCGCGCTCTCGCCCATCGATCCGCTCGTAAAACACCTGGAACGTGCCGTTGACGCGCTCCCTCCAGACCTTGTGAAGGACGCCGTTAGAATCCATGAAAATATCGACATCCGCTCCGAAATCGTCCATTCCTCCACATGCGCTCGCGCTCTGCATTGCGGTCGCGCACATTATGCCCACAAGTACCAGTGCAATCGCACCATTGAATGCATTCATCCCTAACCACATCCAATACTACCCCAGTATTGAAATTGAATTATATAAAGATACGTGAATGAGTTGCCCGATTGCCCCACGCCTAGTATATCGACGCGTTCGCCAGCACGTCTATCCCCTTCGGGCCCATCGAGTACGGCTTGACCTTGCGCGAGTGCGCCGTCCTGCGCATCTTCATGACGCGGATGGCGAGCTGGACCTCGTTCTTCTCCTTGTCCACGTACGACAGAACGACGACGCCGTCGGCGACATACTCGACCAAGCCATCGCGCGAGACCGATGGCATATCCGGGCGCGCCTCCGCGGTGAATATCGCCGTGGCGCCGGACTTCTTGATGGTCTGGCTAAGCGAGAAGAGCTGCGCGCGGCACTCGGCCTCGCTCTCGAAGAGCATGTTTAGCAGCGATATCGAGTCCAAAACGAGCCGCTTCGCCCCGCGCTTCTGTATCTCGGCGGGGAGCTCGTTCTTCAGCCTGGCCAGCGCGGCCTTGGCGTCGGACGGGTCGAGCTTGAAGACCGCGAGCGCTCCGCTTTGGACGTGCGGCGCGACGTCCCAGCCGTAGGCTGCGGCGTTCTTGGTGATGGCCTCCTGGTCCTCCTCGAGGCTGATGAACATCCCCGGCTCGCTCGCCTTGAGCCCGGCCATGAGGTATTGCAGGCCCAGCGTGGTCTTGCCTGCGC
>DAIRED010000008.1:0-20648 GCA_036795795.1 Thermoplasmatota archaeon
AGCTGCTCGGAGACGTGCGGCACGACCCGTACGGCGGCCATCCCACGCTGGGCACGCAGCCTTACGAGCGAATACTGCCCGGGGCAATCCACGAGGCGCACGAAGGCGTCCTCTTCGTCGACGAGCTGCCGCACCTCGGCCAGCTGCAGAGATTCCTGCTGACCGCGATGCAGGAGAAGCGATTTCCAATCGTCGGCAGGAACCCGCAGAGCGCCGGGGCGAGCGTGCGCGTGGACAACGTGCCGTGCGACTTCATCTTCGTCGGCGCGTGCAACATCCAGGATTTGCAGTACATCCTATCGCCGCTGAGGTCGAGGATAATCGGCTCCGGCTACGAGGTTCTAGTCGAGACGGCGATGGACGACACAGAGGAGAACCGGTTCAGGCTGGCCCAGTTCATCGCGCAGGAGATACTCATGGACGGCCGCATCCCCCACGCCACCGCAGGCGCAATCGATGAAACAATAAAGGAAGCGCGCCGAAGAGCCCAGGTGCTCGACAGGCGCGAGAAAGGCCTAACCCTGCGCCTCAGGGAGCTTGGTGGCCTTGTAAGGACCGCAGGCGACATCGCGGCCGTCGAAGAGCACGAGTTGATAACTGCCGACGACATCCGCGAGGCAATGAAGCGCGCGAAGAGCATCGAGGAGCAGATTAAGGACAGGTACGGTTCGTACCAGGGCGGCGTCGCCAGCGACATGACCGGCGCCCAGAAACAGAATTCGCCGTACCATTACTGGAACCAGCACTTCACCGACGACAAGCGAGGGTACCTCTGAGCACTCGAGAATCGTTCTTCAGTCGCGCGCGAAACGGGCCAGCTTTCGGACTTCCGACGGCTTGAAAACCCCTTTCTCGGTTATGAAGGCAGTGATGTATTTTGCCGGAGTGACGTCGAACGCCGGATTCCTTGCGCGCGCTCCCTTTGTCGCTATCCTGACGCCAGCGAGCTCCAGAACCTCCGATTCCGGCCTCTCCTCGATGGGTATGTCAGCACCGGTCTTGAGACTGAAATCGAATGTCGTGAGCGGAGCCGCGACGTAGAACGGTATCCCGTTCTCCTTCGCCACGACGGCCTTCTCGTACGTGCCAATCTTGTTGGCGGCGTCGCCGTTCAGGGTTATTCGGTCCGCGCCAGTTATCACCAGGTCGATGTCCCCGGCTTTCATGAAGTGGCCCGCGGCGTTGTCAGCGATGACCGCGTGCGGAATACCTTCGTTGACCAGCTCCCAGGATGTCAGGACCATGCCCTGCAGCCTCGGGCGCGTCTCGTCGGCGTAGACGAAGATGCCCTTCCTCGCCTTGTGCGCGGCGCGCATCGGCGCCAGAGCGGTGCCGTAATCGACGGTAGCCAGCGCTCCGGCGTTGCAGTGCGTCAGGATTCGCGCACGCTTGGGAATCAGCGAGTTGCCGTATTCACCTATCTTCCTGCAGGCCTCCACGATGCCATCCGTGTATCTCTCGGCAGCCTCGAAAGGGTCTCCCCTTGATGCCAGCATGAACTCGATGGCTTTGAACAGGTCCCTTGCCGTCGGACGCGTCCTTCGCAATCTCGCGGCGGCCTTTTCCTTGCCGGATTTCCACCCGATTGCCATGCCGTAGGCTGCGGCTGCTCCGATTGCCGGTGCGCCTCTCACCGTCATGTCCTCGATTGCTCGCGCGACAGACTCTAGCGTCGCACACCTGACGGTATTGAACTCGTGCGGTAGCGCGAGCTGGTCGACCATGACAAGGGTCTTGCCTTCCATCCAAAGGGCGCGCCTCTGGACCTTTTTGCCGCCGATGATGACCTGCATGCGCTGGTGAATGGCGAACGCGTACAAAACTGTATCCGAAAACAATATATAACGCGGGGATGGATTACCCTGCATGGACGCCGGCGCGGAACTCGTTTCCGCAAGCGAGATTGAGAAGTACGGTTACTGCCCGCTCAGCTGGTGGCTCAGCAGGAGCATCCCAGACGACGAGGAAGACGAGCGCCTTGGAATGGGCGTCGCCCTGCACGAGGCTCTGGCGGAGGAGCTGGACGGAATCCGCGTGCACGACACGAAGGCCAGACAATCCGAGACCATCGTCCTCTGGTTCGCCGTCGCGGCGAGCCTTTTCGCCCTGTTCGGCATCAACCTCGTCTTCGACATGGGGCAGAGCATCGCTGACATTCTGGCGGTCATCGCCCTCATATGGCTGCTGGCCGCGGTTTTCTTTCTTTACAAGGCCGAGACCAAGGTCACGCCAGAGAGCCACCTGATTTACCAGAGGATTGTCCTCGGTTTCGCTATCGTCTCCGTCATCATAGCCATCTACGCGATATCCATACTGGAGCTGAGCATCTTCTGGAGCCAGGTTCTCGAGGCGTCGGCCCTCCTGTGGCTGGTGGGGGCGTCGTACTTCCTATACTGGTCCCTGAGGCATGGCCTGGACTCGTCTCTGAAGCGCGAGAAGCACAACGTCGTCGGGGAGATATCCTACCTGGATTCCGAGGCGACGAAGCCCGAGATGCTGGTGTCGAAGAAGTACGGCATATCCGGCCGCCCGGATTACATCCTCCAGCAGAACGGCGCGGAAATCCCCGTCGAAATCAAGACTGGCCGCATCCCGCGCGGGCCCCTATTCTCTCACATCATCCAGGTCGCGGCCTACTGCCTCATCCTCGAGGACAACAGGGGCAAACCTATCACGCACGGCCTCCTTCGCTACGGCAGCGTGGAGCACGAAGTCGAGTTCACCCCCGACTTAAAGAAGCTGGTGATCGATAAAGCCGAGGACATACGAAAGGCGCGCATCGCCGGCGGCGCCCACCGCAACCACAACCGCCCCAGCAAGTGCAAGGGATGCTCCCGGAAGACGGTGTGCCCGGAGAAGCTGGAGTGAGAAATAATACGGTTATTCGGGAAAAGGTTAATTGGCCCAGGTCGCGATATGGTGCTGCGATGAGAATCCCTGTCAAAGGCGATGTTGTTGCCACGTTAGCCACACTCGCCGTCCTCTGGCTAATCCTCATGTCCGTCTCCGTCTACGGCATCAACACCAGATACGCGGACGTCGTCGAATACATCGAGTACGAGGCGACGTATGACGGGGAGCTCAACTTCTCAGCCGTCTCAGCTGCCCTTGCCAGCATGAACTTGACCGCCGTCGGCGACGACAGGGCGCTCTCATTCAACATCGGCCATTTGGACGACGCCAACCTGACCGGGCACACGCTGTGCGTGCTGGAGCGCTCCGCTGACGGCTCCACGACGATAAGGGTCCGGTGCTATGGCAAGGACGAGCCGGTCCAGGCGTTTCGATTGAACGATATGGATGTTTACAAGCCACGCCTCGCCGCCTCGATGGCGTACGTGACACTCATCGTCTACAACAGCACTGGGATGGATCCATCAGGATACGAATGGCACCGCGACATAGGCGCGCCCATCCCGCACCACCCTCCATCAAATTAGCAGCTCACAATAAGCTGCTCAGCTGCTCCTTCATCCGGTCCAGGTACGCCTTGCGCTCCTCGAGGGCCTTCTCCTTCTTCGCGAGCGAGGCTTCCTTGTCCTTCAGCTCTTTCTCGAGCTCGGAGACCTTCTTCTGCGCGTCCAGGGAGCCCTTCTCCGTCTTGCGTATCTCCTTTTCCTTGACGGCCAGCTCCTTCTCCAGCGCCTTCAGCTTCTTCTCGTTCGCATCGAGTTCCGCCTTCTCCTTCGAGACCGCCGAGGCCACTTGGGCCTTGATTATCGCCTCGGCGTCCGAGGCCTTCGCCGCCTCGGTCTCGACCTGCTTCCAGACCTCTGCGACCTCCTTCTTCTCGGCGACCAGCTCCTCGTATTCGGAATTGAGGTGTCCGGCCTTCGCGCGCAGCTCGTCGTCGAGCTTCTGAAGCGCCTCGGCCTTGACCGCGTGCTCGCGCTCCGCCTTGTCCAGAGACTCCTCGCGGACCTTCAGGCGCTCGTCCAGGTCGCGCCGCGCGATATCAAGCTTCTCGCGCTCGTCCTGGAGCGCGCGCAGCGTCTCCTCGCTGCGCTTCTGCTCGGCGCTCTTGGCGTACTTCATCAACGAAAGGGCGGACTGCTTCATCTCCGTCAGCTCGCCGCGCTCGGACTTCAGCATCTCGCGCTCGGCGGACCGCTTGTCCATCTCCTCGGACAGCAGCCTCTGGAGGCGGTTCGCCTCGGCCTCGCGCTCGCGTACCTCGCGCTCGGACTTCTCCAGCGCCTTCTCTCTCTTGGGCAGGTCGCCTTTCAGGGCGTCCAGAGAGGCGCGCTCCCCCTTCATCTTTTCGAACTTGCCCTGGAGCTCCGCCTCGAGCGCGTTCAAGTCGCCCTCGCGGGTGGCCAGCTCCTGCTCGTGGCGGAGCAGGATCTCACCCCTGAGCCTCTGCTCCTCGACCTCCTTTGCCATCTTGTCGATGTTGGCGTTTAGCTCAGAGTCTCGCTCGTCCAACTCGTCCGAGCGGTAGTGCAGCTCCTTCTCGTCGTCCTTGATTTGAACCTCGCGCGCCTTGAGGGCCTTGCGCTCCTCCTCGTTGGCAGCCTCGGCCTCGTCCAGCTTCTTCTCGCGCGATTCGAGGCGCTTCGTCTCCTTGCCGATGTTGCGCCAGACCTTGTCCATCTCGTCCTTCTCGACGATGTGGCGGGCCTCGTCGTCCTTCAGCTCCTTCTCCTTGGATCTCAGCTCCGCCTCCCACTTCTCGAACGTGGCCTTGGTGGAATTGACCTTCTTCTCGAGCGATTTCGCGTCCTTCTCGCGGCCGTCCAGCTCGCCCTCGCGGCCGTCCAGCTCTCCCGTGCGCTTCGCGAGGCCCTTCTCGACGGATTCGATGTCCTTCTCCCTGGCGTCCAGCTCGTCAGTGCGCTTGTCGAGCTCCTCCCAGGACTTCTCGACATCGCCCTCGCGCTTGAGCATCTCCTTGCGCTTCGCCTCGATCTCGGCGCGGGCCTTCTCGACGGCAGCCTCGCGCTGCTCCAGGTCCAGCTCCTGCGCGTGCATCTCAGAGAGTCTCGCGTCGCGCTCCTCCTCGAACGCGCCGCTCTTCGATTCGTACTCCTTGAGCTTTGTCTTGAGCTCGGTTTCCTCGTCGGAAAGTTTCTTCTCGAGCTCGGCGGCCTTCTCTTCGCGCTCGGAGAGCGAAGAAGCCAGCTCCTCCAGCTCCTCCTCGCGCTCCGTGGCCGCGCGCTCCCGGCTGTCCGCCGCCGCGTCGCGCCCCTCCACCTCGGCCTGGCGCTCGTCCAGCGACGCTTCGAATGCGCGGAGTTTGTCGGTCTCCTTCGCCAGCTCCCTCTCGCGCTTCCTCAATCCTTTGTCGTCCTCGCGGAGCATCCCGTCCCTCTCGTCCAGCTCCTGCTCGCGGGACTCGATTTCGGACATCCGTGCTGTCAGCGCATCCTCCGACTTCGCCAGCTCCTTCTCGCGCTTCTTCATCTCGGATGAATCGGACTTGAACTTCGCCTCGCGCTCCTCGATCTTCTTTTCGCGCCTGTCGAGCGAATCGCGGAGCTCGTCGAGCTTCCTCTGCTCGCGCTCCCCCGCGCGCTCCCTGTTCTTCGACGTGGATTCGGCGGATTTGAGGGCTTCCTCGCGGCCGGCCAGCTCTCCCTCGAGCTCGCCGAGCCTCGTCTCGTTGTCGAGGAGCTTCTTCTCTGCCTCGCCGAGCTTCGACCTGCGCTCGTCGAGCGATTTTGCCTCCATCGCAAGTTCCTCGCGCTTGCGCAGTATTTCCGACTCCATCTCCCCCATCTCGCCCTGCGTGTGCTTGATCCCCTGCCTCAGTTTCTCAACCTCGGCCTGCTGGGCGTCCAGCTCGTCCTTGAAGCGCGCGAGCGACTCCTCCCGAGCCTTGAGCTCCGTGCGCTGGGATTCCGCGGACTTCTCCAAATCCTTCTCGCGCTTAGCCAAAGCTTTCTCAGAGGACTTGAGGCTGGCCTCGCGCTCGCTCAGGCCCATCTCGTTCTCTTCGAGTTTTTTGGCGCGCTTCTCGAGCTCCTTCTCGGCACCTTTGATGGAATCCTGGCGCTTCCTGAACTCGTCCAGGCCGCTCTCCATCTCCTTGCGCGCCTGGGCCAGCTCCTTCTCCCCCGCGGCGATGGCGGCCTCGCGCGACTCGAGCTGCTGGAGCATCCCATCGTGAGCCTTCTTTGACTCGGACGCATCCCTCTCGGCCTTCTCCAGCTCGGACTGGCGGTCCCTGTGTTTGGCATGGGATTCCTTGGTCGCCCTGTCGAGCTCTTCCTGCCTCGAAGCGTAGTGTTCGTCCGCGGCCTTCTTCATGGCATCGAACTCGGACTCGCGCTTCTCCAGACCCTTGGAAAACTTGTCGAGATGCTTCTCCCGCTCGGCGAACTCCTTCTCGCGGCGGATTATGCCTTCCTCGAGGCTGCGCAGCTCGGCCTCCTTTGCCTCTAGTTTCCTCAGGGCTTCGCCGGCGCCTTTCTGGCGCTCTTCGTAGGATTCAGAATCGGCGGCGAGCTTCTCCAGGTCGGCATTCACCTTGGACTCGCGTTGGGAGATGTCATCCAGGAGCTTCTTCTCCCTCTCAGCGTAATCGCTCGCGGCCTTCGCAGCGCGCTCCTCTGCCTCGCCTCGGGCCTTGCGCTCCGATTCGAGAGATGCGTTCAGCCCCGCCTCGCGGGCTGCCAGCTCGTCGCGCAGCTTCTGCGCCTTGGACTCGAGGTCCTTGGACGTGCTGTCGTTGCCCTCGCGGAGCTCCTTGACCTTCGCGCCGAGGTCGTGGTTCGCCTTCTCCATCTTCTCCAGCTTGGCGCGGAGGCTCGATTTCTCGTCCTCTGACGAGGCGAGAGCCGCCTTAGAGTCATCGCGGGCCTTGCTCAATTCGGCCTTCAACGTGTCCAGCTCAGCGGCGCGCTCGTCGTGGGCGGCTTTCAGCTTGGCGAGCGCCTCGAGCCTCGCCTTGATGCCCTTCTCGGTCGGTACCATCCCGGCGAGCAGTTTGTCGGCGTCGTCGAGCATCTTCTTGGATTCGGCCAGCTCCTTCTCTGCGGCAGCGCTGCGAGCCCTGAGCGACGAGAGTTCTTCCTCGAGCTGGGCCACTCGCTTCTCAAGCTGTTCCGATATGAATGCGTCCTTTTCGAGGTCCGCGCCGGAGGCTTGAGATGGCGGCTCTGCCGAGATGACTTCAGACTCACCCGAGTATGGCTCCTGGGGAGATGGCTCGTCAGGGGCTGAGATTATCATGTCGCTGACGAGGTCGTCGGATATCTTCGCTGCCTCGGAAGATTGGACCGGTTCCTCGACGGGCGATGGCTCAGGCTCCGCCGGAACCTGCCGAGCGGGTTCTGGAGGCGCTGTTTCCTCGGGAGGCGCGGGTGCGGGAGATTGGGAAGAAGGCTGCTGCTGGTCCTTCGCGGACGATTCCTCCAGCGCCTTCTTGGCCTTGTCCCTCAGACCCATTCCTAGCTGCCTCCTAGATACCTGTCCAATATCTTCTGGTAGAGCTTGAACTCGTCCGACTTCGCGAAAGCGTCGACCGCGTCGTCGGGGAGCTTGCCCAGTAAGTCGTCCACGAGCCTTAAAACTTTCTTGAGGTCATTGTCGAACTCCTTGGCATCGGCTTCGGCTTTCTTGATGGCCTCTTTCTCGGCCTCCAGGTTATCGACCTTGGCCGTGAGTTCCGATATCCTGGCGTCGAGTGCAGCGACGCGGGCGTCGTCACGCGGCGCCCCGCTCTCCCCGACCGGTACTGGCCGATTTGCCGATGCCGCATCCTGGGCCCCTCCGCCGTTTCCGGCCACCTTGGCTGAGTGCTTGGCGAATATCTCTGCCTGGAGCTTGCTCTGCTCCGAGAACCAGTCCTCGCGAGCCTTCTTGGATTTCTTGAAGATTTCCTCGACCTCCGACGGGTCGATTATCCACTTGCCGGTCAGCCCGACGAGCGGCGAGCCCGGCATCCCGGCGGCGAGCGCGTCCCGCTCCGCATGCAGGGCGTCCAGCTGGCCCTTCAGGGCGGCCTCGCGCTCGTCCAGCGCCTTCTCTCGCTCGCGCAGTCGCTCCAGCGCGGTGGCGGCTTCGCGCTCCTTTATCTGGAGCATCGCCTCCTTCTTCTCCATCCGGCGCTTCTCGTCCTCCCTGCGGTCCATCTCGCGCTTGAAGGCGTCCAGCCTGGCCTTAAGGTTGTCCTCCTTCTCCTGTAGCTCGCGCTTGTGGTCCGCGAGGAGCTTCTTGTAGGTCTCGTCTATCTCGTTGAGCCGGTCCTCGAGGTTCTGGATTTCGGCCTTCTCGTTCTCCAGCAGCGAGCGCTTCCTTTCCAGCCGCTCCTTCTTCGCCATCGCCTTTGGGTCGTGCCGGGAGTCCAGGTCTTCGATCTCCTTCGAGATTTCAACCAGCTCGTCCTCGGCGACGCGGATGCTGGCGTGGCGAGCCTTGAGGGCTGCATCCAGGGGCTCGGCTATCGTGAGTATGCTCTCTTCTCGCGCTTCGAAGACCTTCTTCTCCTGGACGGTCTTCTCGATCTCCTGGAGAGTCTCCTTCTGGAGGGGCGTCGGCTCGCGCGAGCCTATGACGGACTTCAGGACGCAGTGGGCCTGCTCCTTCTCGACGAGGTCCTCGTCGGTCTCCTCGTCCTTGGTCTGCATCTTCTTTCCCCACTCGAGCAACCTCTTGAGGAACTCCTCGTCCTCCGTGCCCTTCTCCACCGTCGTCTTCTTGACGGCTCGGAACCTGAGCCCGCACTGCGAGCACTCAGTTGAGAACCGTTTGAGGACGGCGCCACAGTAGGGGCACATCATCGCATCCAGGTCCCCGTCGAGCGCCTCGCCGCACTGCCCGCAAGATGCCGTCTCGGCGGATACGAGGGCGGCGCAGCTGGAGCAGACTATCTTGCCGTCCTTCACGTGCGCCCGCAATGCCATTTGAAATCCCTTGTCAATCCTCGTACTTGTCGTAGCTGACAATCTCCGAGAGGTGCTTCCTGCCCGTCGGACCCGGCGTCTCCTCGGGGTAGCCGAGAGTCATCAGCGAAACGATGCGCTTGCCCGCGGGTATGCCCAGGGCCTCCTGCACCTTCTCCTCCCTGAACGCTCCTATCCAGCACGTACCCAGTCCCTCCGACACCGCCGCAAGTGTCAGGTGGTCGAGCGATATCGCCACGTCCACCGGTGCGCTGTTCATGTAGCCGCCTATCATCGCGAAGGCCGAGTCCATGTCGGCTATCGCCACAATCATCACCGGGGCTCTCAACACCCAGGGCATGTTCACGCAAGCCTGCGACAATCGCTTCTTGACGTCCTCGTCCATGACGACGACGAATTCCCAGGGCTGCATGTTCGCGGCCGAGGGCGCGAGCCTCGCGGCATTCAAAACTCGCTGGAGCATGTCCTCGGGGATTGGAACCGACTTGTATTTCCTCACGCTTCTTCGAGACTTTATGGCCTCGAGGACTTCCATAATATCACGAAATTGTATCTGCTCCCCCATATATAAGTTATTCGTATGCGCGCGCGCAGCCGCGCGCGATGCCAGCAATTACAATCGGCGTTTACCCTACTTTCTCCCATTTCTCTAGCTTTTCCACGCTGGACAACGTGCCGCCGCGCTTAATCTCCTCCCTGAGGCGGTTCTCGCGCTCCATCACGTCCAGCGCGCGGTTGGCTATCTCCTGGGCCATCTCCTGCGGGACCACGACGACGCCGCTCTCGTCGCCGACTATCCAGTCTCCGGAACGGACACGGACGCCGCCGCACGATATCTCGCCGCCAATCTCGCCGTGGCCCTTGGGCTCGCCGGCGTTCGGCGACGCGTGCCTCGAGAAGACCGGGAAGTCAATGTCCAGCACAGTGTCGATGTCCCTTGCCGCCCCGTCGATGACGACGGCCTCGACGCCCTTGGTCTTGCAGCTCCAGGATGCCAGCTCGCCCCAGATTGCGACGTGTCCGCCCCCAGCATCGACGACGATGACGTCCCCCTTGGAAGCCTTGTCTATCGCCTGGACCGGCTTTGCCCAGTCGCCGTCGATGGTTCGGACTGTCAGTGCGCGCCCGACCACCTTGCGGTTGCGCTTGATGCGGGGGATGATTCCGTTCATCGCCCCCTTGCGGTGCATCGCGTCAGAGATGTTCGGCGTTGAGACCTTGAGGAACGCCTCGCGCAGCTCGTGCTGGCCGTACTTGCGGAAGAGGTCAGATCGCACCGCCTCGCGATTCTCCATCGCCGCCTTGATTATCTTGGTCTGCCCGGTGACATTCTCCGCCTTGATGATGGCGCCGCCTACGATGAGGATGCTGGCGCCCATCTGCATCATTTCCACGACGGTTCCAGCGTTGAGCCCCCCCGCGACTGCGATTGGAATCTCGGCGACCTCCGCCATCGCGGCCAGCTCCTCCTTCGGGCTGCCGCCCACCATCTGCGAATCGATGCCGACGTGGATGCAGATGTAGTCGATTCCGAGCTTCTGGAGCTCGACGGCGCGCGCCCTCTTGTCCGGCACGCCGAGCATGTCCACCATGATTTTTGCGCCGTACTGGCGCGCCGCCTGGACCGCCTCAGTTATCGTCGGGTCGTCGGAGATTCCGAGAACGCAGACGACGTCGGCCCCCGCCTTCGCGGCAATCTCCACCTCGAAACCGCCCACGTCGACCGTCTTCATGTCGGCGACGACGACGTGGCCAGGAAAAGCCCTCTTGAGCTGGCGGACTATCTCCATCCCCTCGCTCTTTATGAGCGGCGTCCCGGCCTCGAGCCAGTCCGCGCCACCATCGACCGCTTCCCTGGCAATCTGGATTGCCCTGTGGGCGTTCATCATGTCGAGGGCGACCTGGAGCACTGGCTTTTCAAGCATCGCAGTGTAAAGCAGCGGCGATGGATAAAAAGGTATCGAGTTACCGCTTACGAGAAGGACTTGAGGCTGCGCTGGAACCTGACGCGCTCCCCGGGCACGTCGACCGGGTACTCTCCGGTGAGGCAGCCAAGGCACAGGTTCTCCGCCGGGTGGCCAATAGCGGTTATGAGCCCCTTCATGCTGATGTATCCGACGGAGTCGGCGGAAATCTGCTGGGCAATCTGCTCGAGGCTGCGACCGGTGGCGACGAACTGCCCGCGGCTCTTCATGTCGACCCCGAAGTAGCACGGCGAGACGACCGGCGGGCAGCCGATTCTCACGTGGACCTCCGTGGCGCCGGCCTTTTTCAGTATCTGGACAATCTTGCGGGTGGTCGTTCCGCGCACGATGCTGTCGTCGACGAGGACGACGCGCTTCCCCGCGATTGTCTTGCGGATGGGGTGCATCTTCAGCAGGACGGCGCGTTCCCTGTCGGTCTGCTCCGGCATGATGAACGTCCTCTCGATGTACCTGTTCTTTATCAGGCCTTCGACGTACTGGATGCCCGAGACGCTCGCGAAGCCGAGGGCGTGCGCGCGGCCCGAGTCAGGGACGGGGATGACTATGTCCGCCTGGACCGGGTGCTCCCTGGCCAGGGTGGCGCCTATCTCGTGCCTGACTTCGTAGACCAGGCTCCCGTCGACGACGCTGTCCGGCCTCGCAAAGTACACCCATTCGAACATGCAGTG
Source organism: Thermoplasmatota archaeon (assembly GCA_036795795.1). Lineage (GTDB taxonomy): Archaea > Thermoplasmatota > Thermoplasmata > SG8-5 > DAIRED01 > DAIRED01. The sequence goes on from DAIRED010000008.1 coordinate 11,500, forward strand.
GGCGTGGCGCTTCTGCGACACCGCTTTCGTGGACTTGAACCCCTCCTGGGTTATTTCCACGACCTCGCCCGGCTCGACGTCCCTCACGAGGTCTCCTCCAAGGGCTTCGAAGACGACGCTCTCCGACGCCGCTGCGTAACCGCCTGGCACCTTGCCGATGCACAGCGGGCGGATTCCGAGCGGGTCGCGTATGGCGTAGATGCGCCCATTCACCATGAGAACCAGCGAGTAGGAGCCGCAAATCATCCCCATCAGCGCCTTCGCCGCCTTCGCCACGTCCGGGTTCTGTACAAGCTCGTTCGCCAGCAGCCTGACGATTATCTCGGAGTCGCTCGTAGAGATGAACGCCCAGCCCTTCTTCTGCAGCTCGTCCCTGAGGGCTCCGGAGTTGACGAGGTCGCCGTTGTGGGCCATCGCCACGTCTCCCGCGCTGGTCGTCACGATTATCGGCTGCGCGTTCGCGGCTTTCGAACTTCCAGTCGTCGAATAGCGCACGTGGCCGATGCCGCAGGTGCCCTTCAGTTCGTCCAGTCGTTCCTTGTTGAAGACCTCGTGGGCGAGCCCCATCCCCTTGTGGTAGTGCGTCACGCCGGCAAAGGTCGCAATGCCCGCTGACTCCTGGCCCCTGTGCTGGATGATCCTGAGACCGAAAAACAGATCCTCCGCGACTGGCTTGTCGGAGACAATCCCGATGACCCCGCAGTGGTCTTCCGGAGAATCGTCCTCCGGTTCGGGACCGGGGACGCGCGTTGCCATCCTAGTGCACCTTGGCCCAGGTGCGGCCCGTCAGCTTCCTCGACGTGCCGAACCCGCACGACGCGCAGGACTTGTGCTGCGTGTGGTACGAGTGCCTCCCGCAGCGCCTGCACCGGATGTGGGATTTCTTCGAGTTTCTCTTTCCTTGCGCTGGCGTGCCCTTGCTCATATGAAAACCTCCTCGACAATCACGGCGAAATGAAAATGACGTTGTCGCCGCGCACTATGGCCAGCTCGACCTTCCGCTTGACCTCGCGGTTGTGCATCTCCTCGACGTTCTTGAGAACCAGGTTCATGTGGGGGTCGTACCCGTCCAGCGTACCGCGGTAGCTCCTGTTCGCCTTGAGCTCGACCATGACCTGCTTGCTGATGTACTGGTTGAGCACCTGGAGTGGCTTCTGCACCATTTCACTCACAATACCCCATACATGGAGTTAGTATAAAATCGTTTTGCTGGATTGATGGACTGCAAATTGGAAAATTTATCTCCCTCCTCGAAGACATCATTCTCAATCCAGAGAATCGAGATTTCCCTGTGCTAGAGAATCTAATGGCTCAAGTGGCGCATAGAAGATGCTCTTGAGCCAGACTGCGCCTAGCTCCCCGCTACATGAATGCCGGAAGCCGCTAGGCTTGTCCGGCCTCCCTCTGGCGAAATAAAAACCATGCGGGAGGCCGGATTCGAACCGGCGAACCACTAAGGACAGAATCTTAAGTCCTGCGCCGTTGGCCAGCTTGGCTACTCCCGCATCAGAACTTGGCAAGGATCGCCGCTAAATCCGGCTTGCCGATTTCTTTGAGGGTGTAGCGGACGCGCACTATGGGCTTGTTTATCTTCACGACGCGGCTCAGGTCGATTGGGGTTCCCGCGATGACGACGTCGCACGGGACCTTGTTGATGGTGTCCTGGAGGTCCTTGACCTGCTGGTCTCCGTAGCCCATCGCCGGGAGGAGCTCCTTGAGGTGAGGGTACTTCTTGTACGTCTCGGCTATCGTGCCGACGGCGTAGTACCGCGGCTCGACGATGGTCCTGGCGCCGTACTTCCTCGCGGCGACCATGCCCGCGCCGTATGTCATCTCACCGTGAGTAAGAGTGGGGCCGTCCTCGACGACGAGCACGTCCTTGCCTTTTATCGCGGCGTGGCTCTCGACGGTTATCGGCGACTCGGCCTCGATTATGATGGCGTCCGGGTTCTCCGCCTCGATGTTGTCGCGGACAACTTCGACGTTCTTGCGGTCGGCAGAATCTATTTTGTTTATGATGACGACGTCAGCAAGCCTGAGGTTGGACTCGCCAGGGTAGTAGGAAACCTCGTGCCCCGGCCTCAGCGGGTCGGCGATGACGATGTAGAGGTCCGGCTTGTAGAAAGAGGTATCGTTGTTGCCGCCGTCCCAGACTATGACGTCCGCTTCCTTCTCGGCCTCCGAGAGGATGGCGCCGTAATCGACGCCGGCGTAGACGATGATTCCCTCGTCGATGTGGGGCTCGTACTCCTCGCGCTCCTCGATTGTGCACTTGTGCTTGTCGAGGTCGTCGTAGGTTGCGAAGCGCTGGACCTTCTGCTTCACCAGGTCGCCGTACGGCATCGGGTGCCTTATCGCCACGACGCGCTTCCCCTTCTCCTTGAGGATCTTGCAGACCTTGCGCGTCGTCTGGCTCTTGCCGCTGCCGGTCCTGACCGCACAGATCGCTATGACCGGGACGTTCGCCTTCAGCATCGTCTTCTCCGCGCCGATGAGCGTGAAATCCGCCCCCGCCGCGTTGACGATGGACGAGATGCTCATGAGCCTCTGGTACGGGACGTCGCTGTACGAGAAGACGGCCAGGTCGACCTTCTCCCTCTCGATGATTTTGGGGAGCTCGTCCTGGGAAAGTATCGGGATGCCCTCGGGATAGAGGTCCTTGCCTGCGAGCTCCGGGGGGTACGTCCTTCCGTCGATATCGGGTATCTGGGCCGCCGTGAAAGCCACGACCTTGAACTCCGGCTTGCCCCTGTATAGCACGTTGAAATTGTGGAAGTCCCTGCCCGCCGCTCCGATTATGACTATTCTCTGCTTTACCATGCGTACCAGCCTCGGTCGTATCACCCGAAGCGCTCATTCCACATATATCTTTAGGTCATTGAAAAGGGATAAAATGTAAGGGTTTTGGGGGAGATCTGCTCAATATGGACTGGGTGGCGAGACGGACGGCCTGTCGCCGGGCGAAGGCGCGGCCGGGGCGGAGTCGCTGACGGAAACCATGTTGGCTTCCGCGCGCGAATCCTCTCGCTCCATCTCGTTCAGGCGGGCGCGCATGTACTCCTTGTTGAGGTGCTCCTCGAAGTGCTGGACAATCTTGAGGGCCCCCTCGTTGATGACGGACATCCCGCTGCCGAAGTCGAGGTTCTTCACCCTGAGAAGGTTCTCGTTGTCGATTGCGATGGTCTTCATCGTCGAGGCGTGCATGCGGTCGAGCGCGTCCATGGCGGTCGCGCGCCTGGACTCCTCGGCCCTGAACGGCAGCACGACGACGCCGAACGTGGCGATTCCCATGGACTTCGCGACCTTGGCGACGTACGGCGCGGCTCCGGAGCCGACGCCTCCGCCCAGGCCGGCGACCACGATTGCGAGGTCAGCGCCCTCGAGCGCGTCCCGTATCTCGCTGTCGCACCTCGCTGCGCACGCCTCCCCGACCTCGGGGTAGATGGCGGACTTGCCGAAGGTCAGGTCCCTTCCGACCTGCACGACCTTCCCTGTCTTGGCCCTGGCGAGGCTCGCCCCGTCGGAATTCAGGTAGGTCACCGGAACGTGCGGCATCGCGCTGGCGATGTGCTCGCCCAGGTTGCAGCCCGCGCCGCCGCAGGCGATTATTCTCATGTCATGGTTCACGGCCAGCGCGCGCTTGCACTCCTCGCGCTCCCTGGCCCTCAGGTCCGTTTCGGGGGTCTTGGCTGGTGTCATCGCTCTTTCCTCCACATCTCTGCTGACTGGCTGGGTGGTCCGGCCGCCCTGCATCCCATCCATCGTTTCTCGGCTAGCCCTCCCTCGCCTCTCTCGCGAGGGTCTGGGCGGTCGTTCCACCGCACCGCGTTCTGCAATCACCTTGATACGGTTTTTTGCTCGCTGTCGCTCACGCTCAGGGTCAATTCCTGTCCCGAAGACCTCGCCATTGCGGTGAACCTCTCCTCGATGCGCTTCACCTGCTCTGACTCGAAGAGGATGTCGACGATTCGCCGCAGAGCCTTCTCTTTGGTGGAGAACCAACCCTTCTTGACGATTCCTTCCAGGTAGTTGACCTCCGCGGGAGACAGCTCCACGCACATCGCGACGTCCTGGCCCGGCGTTGGCTCGTCCATCGCCCGGTCAAGCGCAATCCTCACCAGCTCGGACCTCGACAGCCCGAGCCTCTTCGCCCGCTCCGTCACGCTCGTGACGTAATCGGGGGTGAGGCGTATCGTCATCCGCTCGTTCACTTGCTCTTCTTGTTCCATCATTCACCCTTTGCGCCGGTTTCCCATCGTAGGACGCAGTTAGGACCGGATATACAGTGTGATATATTTATATCTTTCGATTCCCTAAAGTCCCACCGAATTAGGACATAGATGCGGGCGTACAAATACCTGCCGGTCGCGCGCGTAAAAAGTAGAGCTGGCATGCGGCGGCTTCGCCCAGCCAGCTTCAATCCCGCTCAGGGCCCGTCAGAACTTGCCCGACGCGTACTCCAGCGCAGACTCGAATATCGCCTTGCCGTCGCCGCGCGGACCGGGATTCCTGCGCGTCCAGTCGGGGTGCGTCTGGCGCGCGAAAACCCGCTCCGGGTGAGGCATCAGGCCGAAGACGTTGCCGCCCGGATTGCATATCCCGGCGATGTCGTCCAGAGAGCCGTTGGGGTTCCACGGGTAGCCTGGCCGCTTCGAGCTGTCCTCCGCAGAGTACCTGAATACTATCTGGTCGTTGTCCTCGAGACGGTCCAGCAGCTTCTTCTCGCGCCCCTGGGGCAGCATGAACTTGCCCTCGGCGTGGGCGGACGGGAACATAACGACGCTCCGCTTCTCGATGCCCCGCGTGAAGACGCAATTGCCAGCGTTGTCGTGGCGCAGGAACGTCGGGCGGCACTCGAACCGGGACGAATCGTTGGTGTTCAGCACGGCCTCGGGAACGCTGGCCATCGTGCCATCGAACGCCGGCAGCAGCCCGAGCTCGACGAGGACCTGGAAGCCGTTGCAGACGCCCAGAACAGGCTTGCCAGAATCCACGAATCTGACGAGATCCTTTGACAGGCCGCTCTTCATCCTCGCGGCCCAGATTGCTCCGGCGCGCACGTAGTCTCCCGCGGAGAAGCCGCCAGGTATCATCAGTATATGGTAGTCGGAGAGGTCGCGCTTCAGCTCCTTCGGGCACTGGCCCAGCAGCTGCTTGAGGTGGACCTTCTCGGCGCTCGCGCCGAGCCTGGAGAATGCCAGCTGGGCCTCCTCCTCGCAGTTCGTGCCCTCGATGCGCATCACGCACACCTTGACGTCGCGAACCTTCATCCCATCACCTCCCAGATGCCGCCGCGCCATGCCTTTTCGGCCTTGGCCAGCGGGATTTCGATTGCGCGCTTCCTGAACGAGAGCTTGACGGATTTTCCGCCCACCTGGCCGACCAACGCCGCCGGAGCGCCCTTCATCGCGTCGAGGAACTGCGGCTCCCTGCCGGACGGAACCTCGACGAGCCAGCGCGTGTTCCCTTCGTTGAAGAAGGCCTCGTCTGCGCGCGCGAGCTTCAGCTTCGAAAGGTCGATGTCTGCGCCGAGCTGGCCACCGATGCACATCTCCGCGAGGGCGACGGCGACGCCTCCATGCGAGACGTCGTGGCAGGATGCGACGAAGCCCTTCCGCATTGCTGCCAGCAGGCCGTTCATGGTGGCTTTCAGCAACTTGAGGTCCGTGTCTGGGGCCTCGGGCGAAGAACCGCCGGTGAGCTTGTAGTGGAGCGAGCCCCCCATCGCGTCAGACGTTGGTCCGACAAGGAAGAGCGCGTTGCCTGTCTGCTTGATGTCTGACGTCACGCATCCCCGGATGTCTGGCACGATGCCACAACCCAAGACGACAGCCGTCGGGAGGACGGCCGTCCCGTCGGCCTCGTTGTAGAAGCTCACGTTGCCGGATGGTATCGGGAGGCCGAGGAACCTAGAGGCGTCGCCCATGCCGCGCACGGTTTCTCTGAACTGGCCCAGAACCTCTGGTTTCTCCGGGTTGCCGAAGTTCAGACAGTTCGTCAGGGAGTGCGGCCTGGCCCCCACGGCAACCAGGTTCCGGCACATCTCGTCGATGATTGCCAGCCCGCCCTTGTAGGGGTCGACTCCGGTGAGCCACGGGTTGGCCGCAGTTGCGAGCGCGAGGCCCTGCCAGGAATCCTCGACGGGCTTCAGGACCGCTGCGTCGCCGTGCGTGTCGTGTCCGATGACGCCCTGGAGGGGCTTGATGACGGTCGCACCCCGGACCTCGTGGTCGTAGACGCGGATGGCCCAGTCCTTGCAGGCGACGTTCGGGTTGGCCAAGAGCTTCAGGAGCGCCGCGTCGTAATCGCGCGGCTCGGACGGGACCTTCCGCTTGACCCTCTTCGCTGGCGCGGATATCTTGAACGGCCGGCAGTAGAGCGGCCCACCGGTGAGGAAGTCCAGGTCGAGCTCGACTATCTTGGTCCCCCGATACTTCACGCGGGCGATTTTTTCTTTTATGACCTTGCCTATCGGAGTCGCCTCGATGTCGAACAGATTCATGATGTCGAGGACCTTGCCGAGCTTCGCCGGCTCGACGGCCAGCATCATGCGCTCCTGCGATTCCGAGACCCAGATTTCCCAAGGAGCGAGCCCGTCCTCCTTGAGCGGGACCTTCTCCAAATCGACTTCCGCGCCGTAACCTGCGGCGTAAGCCAGCTCGCCGCAGACGCACGAGAGGCCGCCTCCGCCGAGATCCTTCATCCCCGTGATGAGGCCTTGCCCAGCCACTTCGAGGACCGCGTGGATTACCGGCTCCTTCGTTATCGGGTCGCCGAGCTGGACTGCGCCGCGCGAGGACTCCTCGGACTTCTCCGAGAGCACCGCCGATGCGAACGTGACGCCGTGGATTCCGTCGCGGCCGGTTCGTCCGCCGACCAGGACCAGCACGTTGCCGACGCCTCCGGCCTTGTTCTTGTACAGGTCCTTCTTGCGGGCGATTCCGATGCAGCCGACGTTGACGAGGCAGTTGCCCAGGTAGCTGTCGTCGAAGTTCAGGCTTCCGGCTACTGTCGGTATCCCTATGCGGTTGCCGTAGTCGCGGATGCCCCCGACGACGCCGCTCAGGAGGTAGCGCGGGTGCTTCACTCCCTTGGGCATCTTGGAAGCTGGATGCGTCAGCTCGCCGAAGAACAGCGGGTCGATGAGCGCTATCGGCTGCGCCCCCATGCACAGCACGTCGCGCACGATTCCGCCGATGCCAGTCGCCGCGCCGCCGTACGGCTCGACGGCGCTCGGGTGGTTGTGGCTCTCTATTCTCAAGGCGTAGGCGTTGTCCTTGTCGAAGCTCATCACGCCGGCGTCGCCACGGTCGATGACCTCGGGCGTGTCGATGCCGAAGACGTGCTCCTTGAGGATGAGCTTGGAGCTCTTGTAGCAGCAGTGCTCCGACCATGCCTGGCCGAGCGCCTGAAGCTCGACGTCCGTGGGGTTGCGGCCCTTTTTCTCGAAGTAATCGCGGATGCGCTTCATCTCGTCGAGGCTGAGGCCGGTGCCGCTGTCCGCGCTGAGCGTCTTCAGCTCGGCGTCGGATGCCCTCAGCAGCGCGATTTCAGATAAAGGAAAGCCCTTGCCGACGGCCTTGTAGAGGGACTTTGCGGTAGACCCCTTCGCGGCCTTCCCCTTCTTGCGTGCAGGCATCTTTCCACCGCCTAAATCATCTCTATCTTGTAGTTGTGGATGACCGGGTTGGAGAGCAGGCGCCGGCACATCTCGTCGACCCTGGCGCGGGCCTTCTTCGGGTCCTTCTCGTCGAGCCTGATGACCCACGTCCGTATCGAGGAGACACCGTCCACTCCCTTGAATCCCAGGAGCTCCAGAGCCTTCCTGGTGTTCGCCCCCTCGGGGTCCGCGACCCCCTTCTTGAGCTCGATTCTGACCTCGGCCAATACCATGATTGCACCTTGGACCGGAATGTGCAAATGGTACTTAAGATGTTGCGCCCGCGCGGACCGAAAGCCCTTATCAACCCGCCGGAATCCGCGAAAGCCAGCCTTGCATCATTTTATCCCGCGGCGGGAATTAAAATTAGCTATTTATAGCCCGAGCGCATCACCGGCTTCCCGCGACGGATTGCGCGGGGGTCTTGCTGCGAGCTCACGATATCGCGGAGCGTTCGCGGCAGTCCCGAGGGGGAGTTTCGAGATGCTGAAGCCGGACGTCAGAACGTTCAAACACAAGGAGGACTGCTACGACAGGTGCCGCCTCTGCGGCACTCCGCTCGTGGTACTGCCAGACGACCGGAGGCAGGGATACTGCTTCGACTGCTTCGAGCCGCTCGACACGAGCATGCGCGAATTTTCCACGAGAGTCTCGGAGCTGGAGGCGTCGCTTGCAGCCCCGGCACGGCACTGATTGTCGGACCGAGCCCGGAGCTGGCGCACGATGATTATTTGGACGAGGCCGTTCCACTCCGCCGACTCCGAGCCCATTTCAAAGATGGTCGGCGAGGCTTTCACTGAGGTGTACCCCAGCAACCTCTGGGCGGACATCGCCGCCTACTGGGCGGAGGGCCTCACGGTGATGCTCGACGATTCCGACGTCATCGGCGCGTCCGTCGGCGTCATCGACTCCGAGGCGTCCTCGCGCATCCTCATACTCGTCGTGAAGCCAGCATACCGCAACCGGGGACTCGGGAAGGTGCTGCTCGAGAGGCACTACGAGGCCTGTAGGAACCGCCGCATCGCCCGCGTCAAGCTGGAGGTGCGCCACGGGAACGACGGGGCGCTGAGGTTCTACCAGCGAGAGGGATTCAAGGTAGAGGGGACGCTGCCCTGCTTCTACACGGACGGGACGGACGCGTGGCAGATGGTGAAGATGCTGTAATCCCCACAACACACGTTACTTTATATGTGATAGAATCTCTCTTGCGGAGGCAGCTTTTCCCTTCATCTTCACGGAATCAAATTGCTCGGCGGATTTTACCAGCATCTCCTTCGCTCCGACCAAATCGCCGCATCCCATCAGCGCCTTGCCGTACGCCATCCGCGCCTCGGCCTGCTTGCCGGCGAACCCCGGCCCCTCGGAGGCGGCGAGCGCGGCCTCGAAATTTGCCCGCCCGGAGGAAAGGTTCCCCGCACGGTAATCGAGGGTTCCCAGGAGCGACAGGGCCTCGGTCTCGCTGTCTTTAACGCCCAGTTCCCTCGACAGT
>DAIRED010000009.1:0-17401 GCA_036795795.1 Thermoplasmatota archaeon
GACCTCACCTTATATGACAACGATGCCGCGCTCTGGACGGACGTCGGAGGAGACTACCTCGAGACCCCGAACTCGTACACGACAGTCGCCTACGATGGCGTGGCCTACTCGTGGGACGTGACCGCGCTGGTAGCCAACTTCACCTCGGGCAACTGGACGAATTACGGCTTCCTGCTGAAGAGGCAGAATCTGGAGACCGGTGACCATTATATCGGATACCACTCCAGCGACGCGGCCAACCCGAAATACTGGCCGAAGCTCACCATCACCTACGCCGCCTCGATCGACCAATCGATTGGCCCCATAACCCTCCAGGAGGACAGCGCGGCTGCCTCGTACGCCCTCTCGGGAAGGGGGAGCGGGAGCGTGGAGCACGTGAGCGCGACCGGTTCATCCGGAGACGTGCTTCCGTTCGGGGGGAACTACGCGAACGAGCTACGCCTCCAGTACCTCTACACCCCGGCGCAGGTCGGCTCCGAAGGCGTGATTCGCTCCATCTCGTTCAACCTGACCTCGGCAAACGTGGCGGTTCTCAACAACTTCAGAATTCAAATGGCGCACACTGACTTGTCCGCTTTGACGGATACATTCGCGAACAACTACAACGGCTTCCTGATCGAGGTTCTACCGAGCCAAACCATTGTCACGGAAATGTGCAACGGCGACACATGGTACAAGATGCCGCTCAACGGCAACTTTACCTACGATTCCGCACACAACCTGCTCATCGAGATAACCTGGAGCGGCGACAACGGCGTCAGCTCAGCAGTTCGATTCCACAGCATAGCTAACACGCGAATGTTCAGCACGTCGCTGGCGTCCGCCACCGGCAGCGTCGATGGCAGCTCTGTATCCATCAAGTTCCTCGTCGACGTCGCGGACAACGGCGCCTTCGATAACATCGACCCTGCCGCGAGCGGTTATTTTGTCCCGTTCGACGCGGGTGAAACCAACATCAGAACCCAGCTGTTGTACAATCACACCATGATAAATGAAACCGGCGTGATAGATAAAATCGCCATCCAGGCGTGGGAAAACACAGCCGATTGGCTGGTGATGTACGATTGCAGCATACGGCTGGCGCACGCAGCCGTCGATTCGCTGACGATAACCTACGAATCCAACAGGGCAGGGCCATGGTTCGAGGTGCTGAACGTCTCCGCATTTAACTGGACGAGCGAGGGCCAGGGGGACTGGATGGTGGTCGACGTGGCCGACATCTTCACATACGACAACACCCAAAACTTGCTGGTCGACCTGAGGTTCTCAAGCGATTTCACATTGGGCGATGGCGTGCTGTACCCGACCAACAACATCACAATCGGATACCAGGGGCGGCTTAATGGGAACCAGGGAATGGCGGACGGAGCTGGGACGAACGAGGTTGTCTATGGATTCCAGGCAATATTCGTCGAATCCGAAAGCCTCACCTGGTCGGCCTCGAGCAACCTGCCGACGGTCTTCACGGCCGGCGTATCGAACGGCAACCTCGTGATAACGCCGCTGCTGAACGCGCACGGCGTGGGCATCGCGTCCTTGAGGCTGACGAACAGCAACGGTGAGTACGCGGTCCAGAACATAGTCGTGACGATAACCGCGGTTAACGACCCGCCGACGCTGGCACCGCTGCCGGCGATAACGTGCGTCGAGGACATCCCGTATTCCACGAACATCTCGACTTACATCGCTGACATCGACGACCTGGTGAACGTGACGGTCTCGACGGATTCGGCGCGCGCGACGGTCAACGGCACCGTGATAATGTTCCTGTATCTCGAGGGAGATGATGACGAGAACGTCACCGTGACGGTCGAGGACGGCGGCGGTCTGACGGCCAGCCAGGGGATGGCCGTGACGGTATCCCTGATAAACGACAAGCCGTACTTCGTCGGTTTCCCGACGAATTGGACATGCGACGCAACAGTGCCCGAGGGGGTCATCCTCGCTCCCGGGGACGAGGAGAGCGCGCTAGCCGAGCTGACGGTGTACGACGATTCCGAATACGCTCAGTACGTCGACGGCCAGCTCGTCCTGGACTACCCGAAAGGTGTCGGCGCGGAGCAGGTGAAAGTGTTCCTTCTGGACAACACGACATACGGGACGCAGAACAACGTGACATATTACCTAAATGTGACGATTATCGACCACCCGGAGGTCGTTGCGAACACGCCGACGGGTGTCGATGTGGCCGTGACGACGCCAGTCGTCGTTACATTCGACATGGAGATGAACCGCACAGCCGCGGAAGGTGCCTTCACATTGATGCTGGGCGCTGACGAAATCAACGGTACGTTCTCCTGGAGCACCGACGGCAAGGTGATGACCTTCGCACCGGCGGAACACCTGACGAACGGATTGTACGACGTCATCGTCGCATTCCAAGCCGAGAGCGTAGACGGGGTTAGGATGCTGGACGCGTTCCGGTGGAACTTCACCGCCGCACTGGGCACCTTCGACGGCGACGGTGACGGCATGACGGACGAGTGGGAGATGGAGAACGGCCTGGACCCGAACGTGGACGACGCAGAAGCGGACGCCGACGACGACGGGATGCCGAACATCTACGAGTTCGAGAACGACCTGGACCCGCAGACGGACGATGCCGACGGGGACGCGGACGGCGACGGTGCGACGAACCTGGAGGAGTACGAGGCCGGAACCGCGGCAAACGACCCGAACGACACGCCGTCCGAGTCGTCCTGGATAATCTGGATACTCGTGGCGGTCATCGCGATAGTCGTGGTCGTCGTTGTGCTATGGCTGCTCCTGGGCCGGAAGAAGAAGCCGGCGGAGCAGACGATGTCGTACCAGGAGTTCCGCGAGCTCAAGCCCGAGGTTCCGCAGGAGCAGCCCGCGGAACAGCGGGCGCCGCCGCAGCAGCCGGAGGAAGTGCTGCCCCAGGAAGGGCAGCAACCGCCGAAACAGTAGGTGCGACGATTGGACCGGACGCCGCAGGAATACGGTGAGCCCCGGGCGGAGCCGCTGGAGCGCGCCTGGCGCCCGGCCGGAGGAGCTGACGAGCCCCCGCGCAAGCGGCGCAGCCTCGCGGGGGCCATCGCCGCCGCAATCGCGGTGATACTCGCCATACTGCTGATTTCGTCGCCGTGGTTCTGGGCGTTCCTCGGGGACGTCGGGCTCTCCGGGCGACAGTACGACGAGGGGGCGCGCCTCTCCGTCACCAGGACGATATCTTTCTCTGTCGCGGGGCCTTGGACTGTGGACTACGTGCTAGACGTTCCGCTGCCCCGAAGCATCCCCGACCCCGGCGGCGGCTACATCCAAGAGATGACAAAAACGGACCCGGACCCGACTCCGCTCGACGAGTTCAAGTACGGCTGGCACTGGATGGTCTGGGAGAGCTCGGACTCGTCCGGGCGAACGTTCACCATCGACTACGAATTCGAGGTCCAGACGGTCGTCTGGGACATCGACTCCTCCGAGAGCGCCGACGTCGCCGACATCCCACAGGACGTCTCCGACCGCTACACTGGCGTCGAGTGGAAGCTCGACCCGCACGCGACGGGCATCGCAGACCTCTCGGACGACATCACGCGAAACGAGGACGGAGTGCGCGACAAGCTGAAGGCGATATACGATTATCTGGTCGCGAACATCGACTACGAGTCAGGCAGGAGCGGCGTCCCGAAGGACTGCACCGCGACGCTCGCCGACGGGACCGGCGATTGCGACGACCAGTCGATACTCTTCAGCTCGCTGGCGCGCGCCGCCGGAATCCCGGCATGGCTGGAGTTCGGAGCCCTGTACGACAGGAACGCCGACGTCTGGGGGGGCCATGCCTGGGTCAAGGCGTACGTGCCGCTGAAATCGGGCGGCGGAGGCGCTGTCTGCATCGACGTCGTGAACAGGGAGTTCTTCGTCCGCCCGTGCAATCGGTTCGCGGACTGGGAGTGCGACGGCAACGGCACCCACATGGAGGACTACTACAACACCCTCTCGTACAGCTCGGCGCACAGCGTCAGCCTGGATTACTCGGAAACCTACGAGGGCGAGTACGAGCCGACTGGCGGAAGGGTGAGCGCGCCCGGTTGGATTGACGGAGCTGGCTTCCAATCGGAGATTTCGGCGCTCCCATCGCGCCGCGCCTTCATATCAAACTGACCTGTAGCGGCCAGCCTTCGGCTCGACGACGTACCCGGCGTCGGCCAGCATCTTCAGCGCTCCCTTCGGGTCGGCGATTCCCCCGGCAGCCGCGCGCTCTGCGAACTGCTCCCCCGTGAAGAGCCCCAGCTCCTTCGTGAGCGCCTCCGCCAACGATGAAACCGTCTCCAGCCTCGGGCGCTTTGACGGTCTCCGTGAATTGGCCAAAGACGCTCCGGGAACCGCGATGATGGACGATTGATTCGATGGCTCGATTGCCGAGCGCTCGGCGCCAGCCGCAGACATCGCGGCGCGAGCTTCGTCCAGGGTCTCGTACTCCATGGTCCGCGCGGGCGCGTGGCGCTTCCCGCACCATGGGCAGCCAGTCGTCTTCGCCGGCGCCTGAAAAACCTTTCGCCTGCCGCATCTGGGGCAGACGGAAACGGCGTAGCTCACGGGCGGGCATCAACCCACCTGGATTTATTCCTTATCATCCTCGTCTTCTTCGTCCTCGTCCTTGCCGAACATCGAGAAAAACTTCGAGGAGAAACCCGGCTGGCGCTTGCGCTTGGACCGAGCCTCGATGCGCTCCAGGTCGCCGTACAAGTCCTTGCCAGCAGCCATGCCCACGCCTCGAATGGAATACATGGGTCGGAGAGATTAAATAGGTTTCCTTTTCGTATCAAATATAGTTTTTGATGTAGGGTGTTTATAGGTTTGCATCTAAGCCCGTTGTTCCCCCCGAGCCCACGCGGGAAAAACCTTTTAACTCTCCTGCCGATTGGGCGCCGATGACGGCGATTCAGATTTCGGACGTGCTCTCGGGGAAGCCAGGCGAAGGCGCCGAGGTTACCGTTCGCGGCTGGATTTGGCGCACCAGGGGCAGCGGCGGGATAACGTTCCCCACGCTGCGCGATTCCTCGGGAGTCCTGCAGATAACCGTCAAGAAGGGCGCCGTGCCCGACGCGGAGTTCGAGGACGCCAAGCGCGCGCTGGTCGAGTCGTCCGTCGTGGTCATAGGCAAGACGAAGAAGGACGCCCGCTCGCCGGGGGGCTGGGAGCTCCAGGCGACCGGCTTCAAGCTCGTGTCGCTCGCCGAGCCGTACCCCATCACGAAGGACCAGTCGGAGGAGTGGCTCCGCGAGAACAGGCACCTCTGGCTCAGGTCGAGGCGCATGATTGCGATAATGAAGGTCCGCCACACGGTGACCGGCGCGATACACCAGTTCTTCCGCGAGCGCGGCTACTACGAGTTCGACCCGCCGATACTCCAGCCGAACCAGTGCGAGGGCGGCTCGACGCTTTTCGAAGTCAAGTACTACGACATGAAGACGTATCTTTCGCAGACGTGGCAGCTCTACGCGGAGGCGGGCATCTTCGCGCTCGAGAAAATCTACGACATGGCTCCGACGTTCCGCGCCGAGAAGTCCAAAACTTCGCGGCATCTTTGCGAGTTCTGGATGGCCGAGATGGAGGCCGCATGGATGGGCTTGGACGAAGCCACGGAAATCGCGAAGGACGAGATACGCTTCATCGTCCAGCAGGTCCTCGAGAAGAACCGCGCCGAGTTGGAGTTCCTGGAGCGCGACATCGCCAAGCTCGAGGCGGCGGCATCCAAGCCATTCCCGACGATAACCTACACCGACGCGCTGGAGCTCCTCAAGAAGCACGGCATGGACGTCCCCTGGGGCAAGGACCTGCGCACGGTCGAGGAGGAGGAGATAATGAAGCACTTCGACACGCCGGTCGTCGTGACGCACTACCCGAAGGAGATAATGGCGTTCTACAAGCCGGTCGACCCGAACGCGAAGGCGCCCGGCCCGGTCGCCAAGTGCTTCGACATGCTCGCGCCCGAAGGGTATGGAGAGATAGTCGGCGGCTCCGAGCGCGGGACGGACATCCCCGCCCTGTGCGCCAGCCTGGAGCGCGACGGGGAGAACCCCCAGAACTACCAGTTCTACATGGACCTGCGCAAGTACGGCTCCGTCCAGCACTCCGGATACGGAGTCGGCGTCGAGCGCGTCATCTCGTGGCTCTGCGGGCTGGACAACATCAAGGACGCGATAGCGTTCCCGCGGACGAGCACGCGGGTGACGCCGTAAGGGAGAAATTACCTTATACCACAGCGGCTTCATAACCACGATGCCCCTCTGGTCTTACATCGCTCTGGACCTCCTGCTGCTAATCTCGCTGTGCCTTCTGGGAGCGGGCCTCGCGTCCAAGCGCAGGTGGAACCACCTCGCCCGCGCCGTCGGCTGGTTCGGCTTCGGAATCTACTGGGGCCTCCAGGCGCCGCACTACTGGGCAATCGACGACGCCGTGAACGTTCTGGGATGCCTGATGGCGATGCCGATTTTCTGCTATCTGGGCTACCACGAATACCTCTCGCACAAGTGGGACGACGAGTACGCGCCGCTGCGCTTCGTCGGCTGGGCGATGTTCGTCGGCTCGATGGGGTTCCTCATCGCAGACAAGGTTCCGGCCATCTCCGGCGCGTTGATCGGCGTCGTGGCGCAGCAGAGCACCTGGCTCGCGAACGTCTTCGGCTACGACTTCGGCGTCTCCGGAGTCGAATACTTCGGCAACCCGTGGTTCTACAAGACCGACTACCTGCCCGAGAACGAGGTCAGCGCCCCGCTAGTCGGCGTGGACATACGCATCGTCCTGGCCTGCACGGCCATCCAGGCGCTACTCATCACCGCCGCATTCATCTTCGCGTCGCGCGGGCAGAAGAAAACAAAGTGGGCGGTCTTCGCCGTCGTGGCCCCGAGCATCTATATCGCCAACCTGGCCCGCAACACGCTGGTAATCGTCCTGACCTACGAGAACGGCCTGGACTACTTCGACTTCGCCCACAACGTCATAGGGAAATCCCTGAGCTTGATAACGCTGGTCGTCCTGGTCCTCTACGCCTTCTGGAAGCTCCCCGAGATGTACGAGGACATCAACGGCGCCTTCGACCTGTTCTGGCGCAAGGGGCCGAAGCACGACTACGTTTCGAACGTCGGGCGGATATTCGAACTGGCGGCGGGGAAGCGCGGAAAAGGCGGCGCCGGGCAACCTCCCCCATCTGGCCCGCTGCATCCCCCGGAAGAATGAGCCGCCGCCAACCATATTATATTTCGACGGCATATTTGCCGCCGATGCCCGACGAGCGCCGCTACAAGGATTACAAAATCTACTGCTGCTTCGTCCTGAACCGCCTCGTGTCGGAGCTTGGCATCGACCTCTACCAGGATTCGCTCGAGTCGAAGCTCGACCGCATCCTCGCCGAGCGCCCGCACGGCATCTCCAAGGAGGAGGCCAAGCACGAGATACGCTCCAACCATTACATGACCGGGAAGGTGCTGGACCACCTCGCCGCTGACGGCCTGGTCACGGTCGAGCAGGCGGAGGGCCGCTACGTCGTGCGCATAACCCGGGCGGGCGTCCTCCACATCCGCAAGTTCAACGAGTTCTACAAGGAGATGTACCGCGCCCAGATTGCAGACCACTACCGGTTCCGCAGGCCGCCGGTGTGGCTGGAAGCGCGGTAGCGCACGCGTACCGTCCGGGCCAGACCCTCGCACATACGACGGTTTACTGCCTGGCTGGCGCCGCCATCGGCGCGGCCTTTCCGTACGCTGGTTGTGCCATGAACGGCGCGAAGTCGTACTCGCCCGACGGCAGCTCGGTTATCATCTCGATGGCGCACGTCATCGAGGAGAACGTCCCCGGGAGGCGCACCTGGTTGGCCATCAGCGCCGCGTACGCATCGTCGTCGAGGCTCTCGCCGCGGCTGTTGAGCCAGAGGATTATCGCCCTGAGGGGCGGCGTCCCGGTTCGCGCGCAAACATCCTCGACGGCTTTCTTGAAAGCGACCACGTCCTCGGCCCGGGGCCTGGTTTCGAATATCTTGACGAAGAGCGCCAGCCCCGGCTCGCCGATGCCGAACGACCGCCAGAGGGCTCCGGGCTCCCTGCGCGCGTAGACGTCGAACTTGTACTGGAGGCGGTTCGCCCCCTCGACTATCCCGGGCACGGCGAACTCGACGCCGGAGGCGAGCTGCGGCGTGGTCGCCCTGAGGTGGGCCAGCAACCTCTCGGCGGGGGTGGCGCCCTTCGGTGCGTAGACGATGGGGTCCGCGTCCCGGACGGCCTTGATGGCCGCGTGCCTCACGACGTAGTACGAGAAGAACTCCGAGACCTTGCGGAGCATCGCCAGCGATATCGCACCGAGTATCAGCACCGCCGCGCTGAGGCCGAAGAGCAGCACGTTAAGGGAGAAGAGGAAGATGACAACGAGCAGGAAGTTGATGACGAGCCAGACGCCCATGAACACCGTCGCGTAGCGAACGGCTTTTCCGATGGCGCGCGCCTGCGCGACCACGTCCTCGGAGAGGTCGAAGATTGCGCTGATGGGGTTCTCTATGGCCCTGGGGTCCCGTTCCATCGCACTCGAGTCGGCATCAACGTATAAAAAAGGCTAGGAAAGAATCTTCAGCAAGATTCGTTCGAGGGGGTATATCCCCGCCGGGCTGCATGTCATCCGCAGGAGGCAAAAACATGTTCGTATCGAAATTGGCGGCGATCGCGGTCGCGGTGGCGATGGGCCTGTGCGCCATCACGCCGGCGACGGCCCGCGCGGAAGTGCTGAGCATAGAGGAACACCTTACCGTCGAGGCTGGCTCGACCAGCGAGTGGGAGGGCGGGGACTACGTGGCCATCAACATGACCAAGGGGGACTCGCTAGCGTGGTTCGGCGTGATTTACGGGAACGAGACGCACCCGAACTGCCCGACGCTCGTCACCGCGTATGTTCGGTTCCTGGGCGGGGCCGAGGTCAGAAACGAGGACGGCGCAATCATGGTCCCTGCGATGGGGATACCCGTGCTGACGGTCTACGTCCAGAAGCTCTTTGCATTGATCGAGTTCTCGGACGACGGCTACCTGAGGCCGATGGAGAACGACGTCGTCGGAGCCGGCAACGGCCTGTTCGACTTCGAGCACCTCGGCGGGAGCCTCACGGACTTCGCGCTGGGCTCGGTCGAGCCGGTGCACAAGCTTCTGGAGCTCAACGGCACGTGGGAGCGCTCCGAGATAGAGGAGACCCGCACCCTCGGGACGACGGAGAAGGAGTGGCAATTCACCCTGAGCCAGAAGAACCAGCTATACGATAAAATATGGGACAACGAGGGCGCGGTCGACGACGACGGCAGCAGGCCCGGCGAGGAGCGCGACGGCAAGCTCAACGAGGCCGCGTTCACGTTCCACGTCGGCACGCGACTGGACAAGTACAACGTCAGCGTCCCGTGGTACACGGTCGGCTGGAAGGACGGCGGGGTAATCTCCTCGTCCGAGGCCGAGCCACGCACCTACGAGGGGACGAGCCTCACGACGGAGCTGAAGTTCGACCACGCCCTCAAGGGCTGGGACTACGCCAGGGATGACAACCTCCTGATGCTCGAGACCGGCACGGTCTTCGCGACGTTCATCCCGGAGTTCGTGCAGAGCTGGCTGGACCTGCAGTTCGTCAACGCGACTGGACAGGATGCGGCAGGAATAGCGGAGCTGGAGACCTTCACGGGCGGGGAGCAGGACATACTCGCGACCGACGACATCCCGGAGGGCTCGCACCAGATCGTCAAGGACTCGATAACATTCAGGGACAACTGGCAGAAGGTCGGCGAGATGAACTGGGTGTCGAACGTCACAGTCGACCACGAGGAAAGGGAGATGAAGTTTCAGATACACGCCGGCGAGAACATCGACTGGCCCGGCGAGAACGACGACGGGTACGTGCGCGGCATCCTCTTCATCGGGGGCTACATCTACCCGGCCGGCCACGACATCTTCCACGACCCGGCGTTCGTAGCGAACGCCCTCTTCCTCCCCATCGGCATAGGCTTCGACATCCTCGGGATGGCCGCGGGAATGTACGCGCTGGGAACGATGTGCGCCGTCGCGGTCGGGCTCGGCTACGTCGCCGCTAGGCAGGTCAGGGGGTTGAGGAGGCGCTGAAGACAAGGCCTGCCGGACGAGAGCTTGGAGCGGCTGTGCTCATCGAGTGCAACTGGCTTCGTCCTCGTTCGTATCAAATCCCTTCCATCATTTTTCAACCCAAACCATTTTCTAACACCGGCCTATTGACGCTGCGATGAGAGCCGACAGGAAAGTCATCCTCGCGTTGGACGCGACCGACCCGGCGCAGGCGCGCGCAATCGCCAAGGCGACCGCCCCGTGGGTCGCCGCCGTCAAGATAAACTACCCGCTGGCGCTGAGCGCAGGCCTCGGAATAGTGACCGAGCTGTCCAAGGACGCCTACGTCCTCTGCGATTTCAAGGTCGCCGACATCCCGAACACGAACAGGCTCATAGTCGAGCAGGCCGTCAAGGCCGGCGCCGGCGGCGTCATCTGCCACGCCTTCCCCGGCGAGGACTCCGTGAAGGCGTGCGTCGAGGCAGCCAAGGGAAAGGACGTCTTCGTCGTCACGGAGATGAGCCACCCCGGAGGGCAGCGCTTCACGCAGCCGCTTGCGGACGACCTGGCGAAGATTGCGGTCGATGCGCGTGCGACAGGCGTCATCGCCCCGGCCACGCGCCCGGAGCGCATCGCCCACGTGCGCAAGCTGGTCGGAAAGCTCAAGATTCTCTGCCCCGGCGTCGGGGCTCAGGGCGGGAGCGCGGCCAGCGCGCTGAAGGCCGGCGCGGACTACATCATAGTCGGACGCAGCATATATCAATCTCCCGACCCAGCGGCCGCCGCGAAGGCGATGCACGAGGAGACGCTGACGATATGAAAGCCAAACCACCGGTACCCTATTCGCTGTACGTCGTGTGCCCGGCATGCGCCGAGGAGACGCTGCACAAGGTCTTGAAGGGGAAGGTCCACGCGAAGGGCCTGGACATCAAGGTCGAGGCGACCGTCGAATGCAACGAGTGCGGCAGGGTGCACGCCGCGCGTGTGAAGGAGACAAAACCGATCCAGGTTCCGACCGTGATAAGCTGGAAGGACTCGTCGGAGCGCATAAAGCTCGAGATGGTCCCGGAGGACGAAGTGACGGTCGGGGACATCATCCAGCATGAATTTCCGCTCCTGGTCACCGCAGTCGAGACGAAGGTCAGGAGGGAGCGCCGCGCCCGCGCGGCCGACGTCGTCTGCCTCTGGACAAAGCGCTACGACAAGGTCGTCGTCAAGTTCTCCGTCAGCAAGGGGATGCGCGCGACGTCGTGCGAGGTCGAGGCCGCGCCGGACGAGGAGTTCTGCGCCCAGTCCATCGTCGAGCTCGAGCGCGGGCCTGTCATCATCACCAGCATCCGGACGACGGACCGCAACCTGGAGACGGGCAGCGCCCCCGCCAGCGACATTGTCAGGATTTACGCGAGGCCGGTCCGCGAACCGCGGCGCGCCTACGAGCCCAGCAAAGAACGCCAGTTCAGCCGGGGCCGCGAAGTCAACCGAGGCTATGGGGCGAGGTCGCAAGGCAGGTCATCCCGGCGGCCGCCATCGCGCCCGCGGAATCAGTCGCGGCGGTAGAACACGAACACCGTTGCGAAGCAGACCATCACGACGGCCGCCATCGCGCCCGCAATCTCGTCGAGGCCGAAGGGATTCTCAGATGGCTCGAAGGTGACGGTTGCGTCCCCATCGAGCGACGGAACGTAGACGTGGACCTGTAGCCAGTCTCCGTCCGCCGCGACGAAGTACTTCGGCTGGGCTCCCGTCTCGTAGAATATCGACGCCAGGCTCTCCGATGCCCTCGCGCCGGCGCCTCCGACCTCGACCCTCATCTCGCCAGAGTCGAGCTTGGGCAGGACAGCGCGGTCCACGTTGAAGATGATGACCTTTCCCACGGCCAGCGAGCCGGAGACTGAGGCGGTGTAAGTATCGTTCGTGGTGACTATCGTCCCGACTTCCACGTCCAGGAACGCTATCGTGTCCTCGACGACGTTGCTGGCGGTCGAGGTAGCAAAGACCTCGCCCGCGACCTTGCCCTGGGCTATCCCGCTCGCCACGAAAGAGTCCTGGCCCGGGTTGGCGCGGAAGAGGAGCCGCGAGCCGTCGGAGACAGAGGCCAGGACGCCGCCCGGCACAGCCTCGAGCGTTCCGGAGCCTGCGAGGAACAATGTGGAGCTTATCTTGCCGTCTCCGACGACCACGCCGTCGTCGCCGGCCTCGAGCGCGCTCATCCCGGCGGGGAGGTCGAAGAACGCCTCGTTGTCGCCGGAGAAGGATATCTCCATCGCGCCCGTGGGAATCCTGTGGATGACGAACTGGACGTCGGTGCCCTGGTACGAGGCGGAAGTCTCGCCATCGTTGAGGGGTCTGTCGTTGGCGAAAGCGGTCAGTCCGACGCGGTCGAAGATGGTCTCCAGTCGGTCGCCGAACCTCACAGCGTAGTCTTCTAGTATATATTTGAAGTCCCCGTAGGTGTTAGTCTCGTAGACCGCCCCTAGCTCGAGGGTGTAGTTAGAATAGCTGCGCGAGTACAGGGTGGTCACGGGGGGGTCCTGGCTGGTCGCGAAGAATGGGAACATGGCGCTCGCTGGGATTATGATTAGCAGTGCCGTCGCGAGAGCCGCCGTTTTTTTCATCCGGTTCCACTCCTTTGTAAAAAACTAGAATGGAGGAGGCTTCCCCGGCCCTTTCGGACCGGGGTCTCTATTACGTGGGCAGAATAATAGATTTAGCCTCTATACGAACATACACCCGGGTATTAATATGCCGTTTGGTACAAGCCTCGAACGCAACTCGGCCTACGCCTCGAAGGCCAGCGATATCGCGACGCACAGGCCAGCGGTCACGAGGCCCACGAGGAGCATCCTCACCCCGTATCTGGCGACGCTCTCGTCGCTTATCTTCGCCAGGTACATCCCCAGGCCGACGAGGACTGCCAGCGTGATGACTATGGATGCGTAGAAGGCGACCAGTGCGCTCACGATGCCCCAGTGCATCAGGAAGAACGGCGAGATGACGCAGATGGCCGCGAGGGCCGGGGAGACGCCATCCACGATTGCCACGACCGCCGAGGCGAAATCCTGGGAGTCCTCCTGGATGGTGTCGCGCATCGGCTTCAGCATGGCGCGCTCCAGCTCCTTAAGGCGCTTCTTGCGCTCCGCGGTCTCGGCCATGTACGCTCCGGAGACGCCGGATATACCCATCGCCAGCGCCCCCGCGACGCCGGCCGCGATGATGAATTGGGGGTCGGTGATGCCAGAAAGGTACGCGCCGATGACGACCCCGAGCATCGTTAGAGCGCCGTCGAAGGCGTTCATGACGAAGTAGCGCCGCGCCTGAGAACCGACATCGGCGACGTTCCAATAAAGTCGCCAGCGTGCGAAAAGACCGCTTCCGTCAGTCATTTGTATATATTCTCCGCCCATTCCATTATGCGGGGGGGGAGAAAAACCTTTCGGCCGCCTTCAGAGCCAGGCTTGCGAAGCGAGATGATATATATTGACGCGGGGACCGTTCAAAGAAACGGTGCCAGAACCCTCGCCAGTATCCCGCCCAGAAATATCGCCAGCCCTATCTCGGCCAGCGATATTGCGGCAGCCCACCTGAGCCCCAGGTCCTTGTAGATGACCGCAATCGTGGAGATGCACGGAATATATATCATCACGACGAAGCTGAAGACGAATATCTGGAGCGGCGTCATCACGGTCGCGAATGCTGTAGTCCCGGCCACGACCGAGAGGAAGACCAGCGCCGCCTCCTTGCGCAGGATGCCCACGATGAGCAGGATTCCCGTGAATGCGGGGAGGCCGAGCCAGGCGACGGTCACGGGGCTCATGGCGTCTGCTATCGGGCCCAGGTAGCCTGCCAACCGCATTCCCTCGATGGCGACGCTCCCAGCGACGATGAGGGGGACGGCGACGGTGAGGAAAGGCCTGAACTTCGCCCATGCCTGGCTGGCGACTATCGACGCCTTCGGCATCCTGAACGAGGGTATCTCCATTATCATCCCGGGCGAGCTGCCGGGCATCAGCCAGTTCAGGAACCGGCCGACACCGAGGATTATGGCGAAATCGAGCGCGTACAGGAAGATGGCCCAGCCCGCGCCAAGGTACATCCCGACGAGCCCGAGGACGACGGCCGTCCTGGCCGAGCACGGGACCAGGGAGGAGAGGAAAGTCGTGATTATCCTGTCGCGCCTGTTCTCGATTATGCGGCAGCCGGCGCACGCCGGCACGTTGCACCCGAAGCCGAGCACCATCGGCATGAACGCCTTGCCGTGGAGCCCGACGAGGTGGCATGGTCTGTCCATCAGGTACCCGACGCGCGGCAGGTATCCAGCGTCCTCGAGGAAGCCGAGCAGCAGGTAGAACGGGAGGAGGAAACCGAGCGCGACCGCCAGCGCCGAGTAGAGCCCGACCACGCCGCCGCTCCACGCCAGCTCGCCCGCCCATCCAGTCCACTCGGGATTCATCCCCTCGAATACGGCCGCCAAGCCTTCCGACGCCCAACCGCCTACGACGGAGATGCTGGCGATTATCGACGCCATGATGGCGAATAGCCAGATGTATCCCCAGAAGCCGTGCATGAGCGCCCTGTCGACCTTCTCGGCAAACGGCTGGGAACGCGCCGGCGCGAAGACCTGCACGTCCTTTGCAACCGACGCCGCGAGGGCGTACCTCTCGGACGCGATGACGACGTCCGCTGCCTCGCCGTGGATGAGCTCCAGCTCGGCGCAGCATTCGTCGTACGCCTTTTGCTCGCTCTCTGAGAGGCCAATCTCCGCCCCTTCGAGTAGTGAAATGGCCTTCCACCTAGCGTCCGCGCCGTGCCCGGGGCGCAGCGCCTCCTCGAGGCGGGATATCCTAGCCTCGACCTCGGCGCCGTACTTCGGCGGGGTCGAGGCCCTGACCGCGTTGCCGATGGCCAGGTCCACGAGCTCGTGCAGCCCCACCCCCGATGTTGCAGCGAGCTTGACGACGGGCACGCCGAGCCTCCTGGAGAGAGCTTCGGCGTCGACGGTGAGCCCCTTCGCCGAGGCGGCGTCCGTCATGTTCGCCGCGAGCACGACGGGCACGCCCATCTCCATGAGCTGGATTGTGAGGAACAGGTTGCGCTCCAGCGCTGTCGAATCCACCACGTTGACGACGACGTCCGGTTTTTCGGCTAGGATGTAGTCGCGCGTCACCGACTCCTCGGCCGCCCCGCTGGAGAGGGAGTAGGTTCCAGGCAGGTCGACGATGCGCGCGAGCCTGCCGTCGTGGTTCAGGACGCCCGCGGCCATCTCCACAGTCTTGCCGCCCCAGTTGCCGACCGCCTGCTCCAGCCCCGTCAGCTGGTTGTAGATGGCGCTCTTGCCGACGTTGGCGTTCCCGACAAGCGCCACGGTGAGGTCGCAGCCCTCGGCCTTCCCGCCTACGGCGGGGTGGCAGTGGCCCATCTCACGCCCCCGGCCTCACGAATATCTTTGCGGCGATGCCCGCGCCTATGGCCAGGCACGAACCCCTTACGAGGACCTCGGTCGGCCCGTGCATGGGCGCAACCCGGACGAGCGAGACGTCAGCCCCCGGGGTCAGGCCCATCTCCATCAGTTTCCGGCAGACGTTCCTGCCGCCGTGGATGTGGGCTATCCTGGCCTTCTGGCCCGGCTTTAACGTCGTGAGCGGGACCGCCCCGGCCATGCAGGCGTCGCAGGCCTTGGGGTCCATCCCGCAGGTCGGTATGGGCTCGCCGTCGGGGCACTCCCTGGGGGCTCCAAGCATCCTGCAGAGCGCGGCTTCGACATCGTCGGAGAGCGAGTGCTCCATCTTGCAGGCCTCCTCGTGGACCTTCTTGCCGGTCAGGCCCAGCTTGCGCGAGAGGAAGACCTCCAGCAACCGGTGCTTGCGCTTGATGCTGGTCGCTCGCGACAGACCTTTCTTGGTAAGGGATACGCCCTTGTAAGCCTCGTAATCGACGAGCTTCTCGCGGCACATCCGCTGCAGCGCCTCCGTGGCGCTGGCCGGGGCGACCTTCAGCCTGGCGGCAAGGTCGCCGGTCTTCACTGGGGCGCCATCTCCCCCCAGGTCCAGTATCGCTTCCAGGTACTCGTCGACGTTCTCTTTCGGCATCTTATCGGCAACGTTTAGGGCGACCTAAAATATAAAGGCTTCGGCGGAATGGCTCAAGGCACGAAAACCGCAGCGGCCACCGCCGTCGTCCATACTCCGCGCTTGTCGCCGGTCGCGCTCTGTGTGACGTTCATCGTCCTCACGATGCGGCCGTCGATGCGGAAAATCTCCTTCCTGGCATCGTACGAATCGTCTATGTCGAACTCCATGCCGTAGGTCGAAGAGAGCATCTGGGCCGCCAGGTCCTCGGCGTAATCCCCCGCCGTTTTCTCGGTCTGGCCGAACGAGTGGTGCTCGCTCAGGTAACCGTAATGCTTCACGTCTGCGGGTATGGCCATCCCGATGGAGGCCGCGACGAGTCGGTTCGGCTCGTTCGAGGCGTTGTCCGCCATGACGCAGAAGACGACCTGCCCGGCGTTCAGCATCTCCAGCCCCCTCTTGCGGGGGATGAGCTTGCACCCTGGCGGGTAGATGCTCGAGACTCGCACGAGGTTGAACCTCTCTATTCCAGCGTCGCGCAGCGCCATCTCGAAGCTGCTCAGCTTTTCCCTGTGCCTTCCCACGCCCTTCGTCAGGAACACATGCCTGGGTACGAATCCAATCCCTTCGTTCATGTCAACACCTCACTCATCTGCCCAGCCGGCCCTCCAGCCAGCCAATCTTATCCGCCTTCCTGTCGTCGAACTGCGGAACGTAAGGTTTGATGTCCAGGAGCGGCGTGCCGTCCACGACGTCGACGCCCTCGACTTCCAGGATGTTGCCCTTGCGGGACACGAGGCGAAACGTCGAGACCCCGATCAAATTGGGCCTCCACGGCGCCCTCGTCGAGAAGACGCCGCGCCTCTCCCCGTCCAGGAAGGGCTTCACGACCAGCTTCTCCTCGAGGCTGAGGTGGAATCTGTAGATGGCCGTGATGTGGGAGAACCCTTCCACGTCCTTCAATCCCTCGGCGTAGTCTTCAAACACGGCGATTCGTCCCCGGGTCGTGGACCTGCTCGCCTGAATTGGGATGTCATCCATGTTTCTGTAGGGCGACTCTATGGTCCCGATTCTGCGGATTCGGTACGTTTCTGTCGGATTGTCCATCAATCACACCCCCTTTCGAGTTCGGGCGAAATTCGGAGAGTCATCCTTCCAGCGACCTCCACCCCTTATTGACGGCGCAGTCGCGTATCGCGCACCTCAGCGCGGTGATGCACAGCGTCGGGCAGTGCTCGTGCCCCTCCGGGAGGCGGCCGAATTGCGCCACGATGTGCTCGG
>DAIRED010000009.1:17411-20162 GCA_036795795.1 Thermoplasmatota archaeon
CGTCATGCTGCCGCACGCCGCCGTCACACCGCACCCGTCTGCGCGGAACGAAGCGCGCTTTATAGTCGCCCCTTCGACCTTTAGATAAAACTCCACAGTGTCGCCGCACTCCCCCTGGACCGAAGAACAGCCGTCCGCCTCGAACAGGCGCTCCATGTTGCGGGGGTTCTCCGCCTCGTCAATGAGGGCGGGGGAGATGTAATCCTCTGCCTCTGGAGGATTACTTTGCATATAGCCCCTCCAATATTTTGCTCCAAGCGGAAACCAGGGACTTGCTGAGAGCCGAGGCTGGAAAATCGGTCACTGGCCTGCCCTCTACGATGGCCTTGGTCGCGACATCGTCGTACGGGAGCTCCCCAACCAACGGAATCCCCTCATCTTTGCAGAATCGCCTCACGGCATCGGCGTTCCCGGGGTTGATGTCGGACTTGTTGACGATCGCAGCCACGGGAACCTTGAAGTGCCTGGCCACGTCTATCATGCGCTTCGCGTCGTGGATGCTGGAGAGCGTGGGCTCGATTACCACCACCGCGAGCGACGTTCCGCCTATCGCGGCTATCACCGGGCATCCTGTCCCTGGCGGGCCGTCGATGATTATGAGCTGCTTGCCACCATCGCGCGCCAGCCGTCGCGCGTTCTCCCTGACGAGCGAAACGAGCATCCCGGAAGCCTCCTGGCCCGGGTCGAGGAGGGCGTGGGACATCGGGCCGAAGCGCGTGTCCGAAACGTAGGACTCGCCCACGGCGCGGTCGCTCATCCAGATTGCGCCAACTGGACAGACGATGGTGCAGACCGCGCACCCCTCGCATCGGTCCCTGTGGATTTCGAACTTGGCATCGATGGCCCCGTACCTGCAGGCATCGCGGCATTTGCCGCATTGTATGCATTTTGCATCGTCCTTGATGGCCGCCTTCATCCCGAAGAACTTCGACCGGCTCTTGATATCCGGTTTGAGGACCATGTGCAGGTCTGGGGCATCGACGTCGGCGTCGGCGAACACGGCTCCTTCGGCCAGGGCTGCGAAGGCCGCGGCTATGGTGGTCTTGCCCGCACCTCCCTTCCCGCTGACTATGACCAGCTCCTTCACATTCCCCCCTCCTGCGTGATTTTGGCGAGGAGCCGCGCGAAGATGTCGTCAACCTCGGGAAATGCGCCGATGATTTGTTTTCCATCTGAATATAGGGCAGCGATCCTCCTGTCGTTCGGTATCTTGGCCAGAATAGGGATGCCCTCCCTCGCGCAGTGCTCCTCGACCGAGCCGTCGCCCAGCCCGTCCCTGTTGATGACGACGCCGAATGGTATCTTGAGGTTCCTCACGACCTCGATGGCTATCTTCAGGTCCCCGAGGCCGAACGGCGTCTGCTCCGTCACCAGGATGCAGCGGTCCGCGCCCCTGAGGGTCTCGACGACGGGGCAGGATGTTCCAGGCGGGGAATCCAGGAAGACGAGCCCGCCAGCGGTCATCATCTTCAACTCCCGGATAATGGGCACGCCTGTCGGCTGGCCGAGGTCGAGAGTTCCCTGGAGGAGCGAGACGCCGCTCGCCGAGCCGCGCTCGATTGTCCCGAGCCGCATCTTCGTTTCCGTGATGGCCTTCTCCGGGCAGACCAAAACACAACCGCCGCAGCCGTGGCAGAGGTTCTCGAAGAAGAGATGCTCCTTCCCCACGACGGCGATGGCGTGGAACCTGCAGAACTCGGCGCACTTGCCGCACCTGGTGCACTTCCCCAGGTCGAAGATAGGTATTGGCTTGTGGACATCGCGCACGTGCTCCAATTCCGCCTTGAGGAACAGGTTGCAATTCGGCTCCTCCACGTCGCAGTCGACGAGGGTCACCTCTCCCTTGCCAGAGCGGCTCGCGACAATGGCGAGGTTGACGGCGACCGTCGTCTTGCCGGTCCCGCCCTTGCCGCTGGCGACGGCGATTCTCATCTGAGCCCCTCCGTCGCCGCTTCAGAAGGGCGCCGCATTATCGTTTGCGCGCGATCCAGGGGTTCGATTTTGGGAGCTCCGGCCAGGCGGTCATAGACCATGAGGGCGTTCAGGCCGGCGAATGGCGCGATCAATTTTCTCATCGCTGATTGCGGAATGGGCCGCACGGCGCATTTCCTGAGAGGGGTGTTGAGGTGCACCTCGTCCGGCTCGATTTCGCGCGCCATCATCGCGATTTTCTCCGCCTGGCCCTTGTTACGAACAACGAGCATGACATCCAGAGCAAGGGTCCCGCCGTACCCGTCTCTGAATTTCTTGATGCCGGAAACCATCGAATCGAAATCAACACCCTTTGCGGGCCGGTTCATCTCCCTGAACATGCCCCTGGAAGCCGCATCCAGCTTCGCAACCACAACGTCGATTTCCATCATGTCGCCGCGCACTTGCTCGTCGGCCATCAACGACGAGTTTGTCAGCAGCGCGGTCGGCTTCCCGGTCATCCTCTTCACAAGGGCATTTGCCTCTGCCAGATTTCGGGCTAGGGTGGGCTCCCCCGTTCCCGAGAATGTCACGATGTCGTAATTCACGCCGTCTTCTAGGGCAATCAAATCCCGCTCCACTTGGGCAATGGGGACGTAGTCGCCGCGCACCGACGTGTGCGAGCCGGTCCGGCCCAGCTGGCAATAGATGCAGTCGAAGGAGCACCTCTTCTCCCTGCTGCAATTCAGGTCTATTCCCAGCGACCGCCCCAGGCGCCAAGACGGGACGGGGCCATAGACCGATTTCAATTCGCCAGCCAAATCAGGGTCCTCCGAGATG
>DAIRED010000010.1:0-20095 GCA_036795795.1 Thermoplasmatota archaeon
CGGACGACGACATCATCGCCAGCTTCTCGGAGAACATGAAGCGGATGGAGCCGCACTTCCATAAGGAGAACAGGGTCGTTGCGGCCGAGTCCATGACCCTCGTTTCCCTGGCGGGAGGGCCTGCCCAAGACGTCCAGGCGCTGGTCGCGATGAAGGACGCCTTGTACGGCATGCCATTCGGGAGGTACGACACGTCCAACAGCGTGGAGAAGGCGGCGACGATGCTCTGGACCTACGCTGGAGAGCGCAGGGGGGAGGTCGTCGGGTACATGGACGGGCTGAACTCATCTGTGAAGGCGGCCGGGATCATCCCGCTGGTCATCCTCGGGCTTGAGGTCGCGGAGGGCGACGCGCCCGAAGAGGTCGTCAGGAGGTACAACGATTTCCTCTCGGTCATCGATTCGTGCGCCAAGGGAGAGGGGTCGCTGGACGACCGGAGCTCGGCGGCGGCGCTTCTCGCGGCCTCGGAGGCGGACTTCGAGACCCTCAAGGAGCGCTTCAGGGTCGCCAGCGCGCTGATGGACCAGTTCTTCCTGTCAAGGCTCGATTCCGCGTCGGCGATGGTCGCGGTGATGGGCCAGGAGGTCGCGGAGACGATAGACAACATCAGGCTCGCGTCGAGCGTGATAATGCGCTCTAAGCTCTCCCTCAGCGGCCTCGAGAACTTCAGCCTCGGGCTCAAGCTCGTGTTCCACGCGGGGGCGCTCATCCAGGTCGCGGGAGCCACCTCTTCGATAGTTCGGACCGAGGCGGCGCCCGAGGCGCTGAACCTCACGCTGCTGGTGCCGGTTAGGGTCGGCGTCCCGTGGCTCATTTTCCACGACAACGCAGTCCACGCGCGCGCCGTCAGGGATTACAGGTTCCATCCAGTTCACAGCCACTACGTCTACGGCTGAGGGCGGACCGAAGCTATTTCTATCCAAATGACCATGGCGCGAAGCGTGACAGCCAAGTCCCGCGCGGCAAAAATCTCGCTCCGCTCCCTCTCCGACGCCGACATCGCCGAGGTCCACAGGCAGCAGAACGAGCGCTGCCCCGAGGAGCTCGCGGACTTCCTGGACATGGAGCCGCCGTACCTCCCCCTGACGCTGGAGAAGGTCAAGAGCACCGTTTCGGAGTACAACCGCAAGGAGCGCACGTACCTCGTGGGAGCGTTCGACGGCGACCGGCGGCTGGTCGGTCTGGTCTTCTACGGCTCGGAATTCGACGCGACCTGGCCGTGGCTCTCCGTCCTTGTGTTCCCGGAGCTCAGGCGCAAGGGCTTCGGCAGGGCGATGGCTGCGTCTCTGCTGGACAAGGCGTTCGACCAGACGCACGCCCATTCGGCTTGCTGCCACGTGCCAGGGTGGTCTGCGGCGGGGCTGGCCCTCGCTGTGAAGGTTGGATTCAAAGCTGCCGGCCAAGGGCGCAGGTCATTTGTCGTCGATGGCAAGTTCGTCGACGGGCATTTCTTTGACATCCTCCGCTCCGAGCACAAGGGGGCGCCCTGATGGACCGCCTCGAGGGGAAGCTGGTGCGGCTGCGCCCGTACCGCGACGCGGACCTGGAATACTTCGCCCAGCTCAGGAACGACATGCGCACGCAGGGCTGGAACCAGCGGATGCCGCCGCGCGCCACGCCGGAGAGCACGCGCGAACGCCTTGAGGACCGACAGAAGAACCAGCATTCGGCCGTGCTCGCAATCGAAACGCTCGGAGGCCAGCTCGTGGGATACCTAACCTACGAGGAAGGCCCCGTCCGCCTCAGGGCGATGCTCGGAGCCATCACCGGCCCGGAGCACTGGGGCAAGGGCTACGCCCGCGAGGCGCAGGAACTGGTTTTAAAATTCCTGTTTGAGGACCGCGGCGTGCAGGTGGTGAACCTGTGGACAACTTCGTGGAACGTGAGGGCGCTCCACGGAGCCGAAAAATTGGGGTTCAAGCTGGCGGCGCGGCTGCGCGAAGCCACGGTAATGGACGGCAAGCGCTGCGACGCGATAATCATGGACATGACGCGCGAAGATTATTATTCGACGAGAAAATTGGCAGATTCGATGACTGGGTTGTGACGCCCCGCTCAGAGCATCTCGACCTTGCCGGCTTCCAGGTGGTAGATAGCCCCGCGAACGCTCAGCCCTCCAGCCTTGACCGCGTCCGCTATCACGCGGCTGCGCTCGGGCAGCTTTTCCGCCTGCCTCCTCACGTTCGCCCTGAGGTTATCCCCGCCGTCGAAGCAGCATCGTATCTCAGTCACTATGTCCCCGACGCACGAACCATCGCCTGGTCCGGCCTCCGCCGCCTTCAGCGCCCCGCAGCAGGTGTGTCCCATCACCAATACGAGGGGGACGCGCAGGTGTTCGACAGCGTACTCCAGCGAGCCGATGACCGAGGCTCCGAGGGCGACGTTCCCGGCGACCCTGACGACGAACATCTCTCCCAAACCCGCGCTGAATATCAGCTCCGGCGGAACCCTCGAGTCGGAACACGTCAGGACGGCCGCCATCGGCGTCTGTCCAGCGAGATGCTTTTTCAGCTCGGATTTATGCTTCTCAGCGAACTTTAAATTGCCGACGAGCAGTCGCGCAACGACAGCATCGGCCTTAGATGGGCTCATCGGTACATCCCCGGCGGCGCCTCCGGCATCTCGGCTGGCGGCAGTGGCTTCATCTGCGCCATAGATTTTCGGACTTGAGCCTCTATCGCGTTCGCCTGCTCCATCAGCGGCTTCGGGTCGATCTTCATCTGCGGTATCATCTTGTTGAGAATAGTCAGTATTTGCGCGGCGGAGCGGCTGTCCGGGTACTCGGCGTGCGCCTCGGCCAGCAGGCAGACGACGTCGAAGTCAGCGAAGTTACCCTTGTAAAGCAGCAGCCCCGAAAGCCCGCTGACCATCCCAGTGACGAGCGCCTCAGTCCCGAGGTCCTTGAGGTGCGCGGTCGCGTCCGGCGTGCTCGCGACGTGGAACACCTTCGGGATGTCCTTTGGAACCTCCTGGCTGTTTACCCCCTCGACCGTCACGAGGACGTGGCACTTGCGCTCCTGGCACCACTCGATTATTTTGTCAGCGAGCTGGGAATACGACGCGGACTTCACTGGGAGCTCAGACGTGATGACGACCAGCTGGTCGCACGCCTCCTTGGGTCCGCAGACGTCGTCGCCCGCGTATATGCGCACCGGCGGCATCGGCACGCCGTCCTGGATTATCGCGGCGGGGTAGAAGTCCTCGGAAGTCAGCGCCCCGACGAGTTCCAGCTTCATGTTGCTCACGAGGAAGTTCGCGGCAATCGTGCTGACGAGGCCGACGGTCGGAAAGCTGACTACGACCATCGAGTTGGTCAAATCCTTCTTCTTGTAGTCGTGAACGGTTATCGCGCTCATGGTACACCCAAGGATGTGAAAGCATCTCCGATTAAGAGCTTTGCGTAATGCAACAATTACTTATTTTTTTATATATTGTAATAAAGATTTGTAACGCCATTATTTATACTGCATCTCAGATTTTCCGTTGGCTCGACCCAGGAGTATGTTGCATGAAGCCCAAGGTAGCCGTGTTCGACTTCGCGAGCTGCGAAGGGTGCGAACTGCAGATTGCGAACCTCGAGGAGCAGATCGTTGACCTCATAGGGGCGGTCGACATCGTCTCATTCAGGGAAGTGATGAAGGAGCATTCGGACGATTATGATATAGCATTTATCGAGGGTTCAATCAACAGGCCATTGGACGAGGTACGGTTGAAGAAGATACGCGAGAGGGCCAAGGTGCTCATCGCCATGGGGGACTGCGCGTGCACTGGCTGCGTCAATAAATTGCGGAACCAGTGGCCCGTCGATGAGGGCAAGAAAGAGGTCTATCCCGACGCCTCGGCCCAGATGAAAGGCAACCCACTATTCGACATCTTCCCGACGAAGGCCATTGACGAGGTCGTGGACGTGGACTTCTACATCCGCGGCTGCCCGATAAGGAAGGAGCAGTTCATGTACTACGTCAACCGCTTCGCTACGATGCCACCCCGCAAGAACATGAACTTGCGCTTCGGTGTATCGGAGAGAGGGATGGAGCCCGACCCGCGCTCGATCATCCACTACGACCCGCAGAAGTGCGTACTGTGCAGGCACTGCCAGATAATTTGCAACGATGTATTGAACGTCCACGCCATAGGCATCTCCGAGAAGGGGAACGAATCGATAATAACCACGCCCTTCGGGAAGGGGTTGGAGGCCAACAACTGCATCGAGTGCGGCCAATGCCTCGTCAACTGCCCCGTGGGCGCCTTCTCCGAGAATTCGAGCGTCGAGAAGGTAAAGACCCTGCTGGAGGACAAGAAGAACCACGTCGTCCTCGTCATCGACCCCATCGCGATGGCGTCCTCGATGGAGGCCATGCAGACGTCCGAGACGAAGCTGGGGCCGGTCATACGCAGGACGATATCCGCCTTCAGGGGCATGGGGGCCAAGAGGGTGCTGGACTTCACGAGTTTCACGTACCTATCCATCGCCGCACAGGGCGAGCACATAGACAACCACCACGAGATGAGCTTCGCGTCGTGGTGCCCGAGCGCTAGCATCTTCGTCAAGAAGTTCTACCCCCAGTACAAAAAGTACCTGCACCCCGAGTTCGAGCCGGTGAGCATCATGGTCGACCTGCTGAGGGCCAGGCACGGGAAGAAGAACCTGAAGATAGTGCTCGTGAGCCCTTGCATCGTGCACAAGGGCAACCCCGACATAGACGCCGTGCTGACAGCCAGGGAGCTGCCGAGGTTCTTTAAGTCCTGCGAGATAGACATCGACTTCTTCCCGGCCGAGGGCGTGGACTTCGACACCGAATGCTCCATGACCACGACGTTCCTGAGCGGAGCCAGAAACGACCACACCTATTCCGTCCAGATACTCGAGGCGGCGTACTTCGGGAAGTTCAAGAACCTAAATTCGGCGCTGGACATCAAGACCATCGGCGATTTCGCGCACGAGCTGACGTTCGACAGCGAGGAGGGCTTCTTCAATGCCCTGGTCATCGAGGACATAGCGAAGACGAGCAAGTACCTGGAGAAGGACATCAGGAAGTACAACATCGTCGAGCTGTACCCGTGCTACTGGGGATGCGTCACGGGCGGCGGGCAGACGCTCACCACGTCCTTGGCCATGCTGGAGCACAGGATGGCGCTTCTCAAGGAGTACAAGGGTACGATAAAGGACCATGGCAAGTTCATCTCCCAGATGATTGAGGGATACAGGCAATGCAAGGGGGGCGATTGAATGGACGTCAAGGACAAGTACGTCATAGACACGGTTCTGGAGAAATTCAAAGACGTCAGGGACCCGGCCCTCATCATCCTGCAGAACATCCAGGCGGTCCTCGGTTATGTGGGGAGGGACTATCTGGAGTACGTCGCCGAGCGGACGGATTACTCGCTCACGGAGCTTTACGGAATAATCACGTTCTACCCGTCGTTCAGGCTGGAGCCCCCAGGGAAGCACACAATAAAGGTCTGCCAGGGGACCGCGTGCCACGTGCGCGGAGGGGAGAAGGTCCTGAAGGCTGTGGAGGAGAAGCTAGGAATTAAACCAGGCGGTACCACGAAGGACCGCCTCTTCTCGCTGGAGATGGTTCGATGCCTGGGCTGCTGCGGTCTGTCCCCGGTCATCATGATTGACAACGAAACGTACGGTCGTGTCAAAGCGGCGAAGCTGGACGAGGTGCTGGTAAAATACAAGGAGGCGGGCGAATGAAGATAAAGCGCAAATTCGACCTGGACGACCTGGCGAAGGCGGGGATGGCCGACATGAACAGCGAGAACCCGCAGCTCATATTCGGCCTCGCGACATGCGGAATAGCCGCAGGCGGGATGCCGCTCAAGGAGTTCGCGGAGGAATACCTGTCTTCACGGAACCCGAATGCAGAGATTGTCTCCGTTGGTTGCATCGGCATGTGCCATGCGGAACCTCTGGTCGACGTGAAGCTCCCGGGGAAGCCGAGGGTCACGTACGACAACATGACGGTCGAGAAACTTAAAAAGGTCATAGACGAGCACCTCCTGGGCGGAAAGCCTGTAAAAGCCATCGCACTGGCCCAAATCTCCGAGGAGCTGTCGGAGTGCGTCGACGGCGTACTGAAGTTCGACTCGAGATACGAGGGCGTACCGACTTACAAGGAACTGCCCTTCTTCACCAAACAGAAAAGGATAGTCCTCAGGAATTGTGGCATTATCAATCCCGAAAGCCTGAAGGAGTACATCGCCAGGGGCGGCTACAAGAGCGCTTTCGCGATGCTGCAGGAGATGAAGCCGGAGGAAGTAATCTCAGTCGTGAAGAAGTCGGGCATCAGGGGGCGCGGCGGAGCGGGCTTCCCCACCGGACTGAAGTGGGAGCTATGCGCGAAGGCGCCAGGCGACGTCAAGTACATCATATGCAACGCCGACGAGGGTGACCCTGGCGCCTACATGGACCGCGCCGTGCTCGAAGGGGACCCGCACAGCGTCATCGAGGGCATGTTAATCGGCGCGTATGCGATGGGCGCCTCCGAGGGCTACGTTTACGTCAGGACCGAGTACCCGCTCGCAATCAAGCACCTGAAGATAGCGCTGGCGCAGGCGGAGAAGCACGGCCTGCTCGGCGAGAGGATACTGGGCACGGACTTCAACTTCAGCATCCACATCAGGGAGGGCGCGGGCGTCTTCGTCTGCGGGGAGGAGACCGCCCTCATGCACTCGATAGAGGGCAAGAGGGGCGAGCCGAGGCCGAGGCCACCGTTCCCGGCGTCGAGCGGCCTTTGGGGAAAGCCGACGAACATCAACAACGTCGAGACGTGGGCGAACATCCCGCTCATCATGCAGAAGGGCGGAGCCTGGTTCGCGAAGATAGGAACTGAGAAGAGCACGGGAACGAAGGTCTTCTCGCTCGTCGGGAAGATAAACCGCGCGGGCCTGGTCGAAGTGCCGGCTGGCACCCCGCTCAAGGACATAGTACACGAGATGGGCGGCGGGTGCCCCGGCGGGCGGAAGGTCAAAGCCGTCCAGACCGGCGGGCCGTCGGGAGGGTGCATCCCGGTCGAGCATCTGGACGTCACGGTCGATTACGAGAACCTCAAGGCACTGGGCTCGATCGTCGGTTCTGGCGGGATGGTCGTGATGGACGAGGACACGTGCATGGTCGATGTGGCCAGGTACTTCCTCTCGTTCACATCCGAGGAGTCGTGCGGCAAGTGCACGCCCTGCCGGGTGGGGACGAAGAGGATGCTGGAGCTGCTCCAGAAGATATGCCACGGCCTGGGCACAGAAGAGGACGTGAGCGTGCTGGAGAATCTCTCCGTGCAAGTCCGAGACGCGTCGCTGTGCGCGCTCGGCGGAACCGCCCCCAACCCGGTGCTCACAACTCTGAAGTACTTCAGGCACGAGTACATGTCGCACGTCGTGGACAAGAAGTGCAGGGCGAGCGTCTGCGCGGCCATGTTCCGGTCGCCGTGCCAGAACACTTGCCCGGCGGAGACGAACGTGCCCGGGTACATCCAACTTATAAACGAGGGGAAGCTCGTCGAAGCGTACCAGGTGAACCTGGAGAACAATCCGTTCCCGTCTGTCTGCGGGCGCGTTTGCGAGCACCCGTGCGAATTCAGATGCCAGCGCGGCCAGCTTGACGAGTCCATCGCAATCAGGGATTTGAAGAGGGTATGTTCGGACGGCTTCGCCAAGTCCAAGAAGGTCCCGAAGGTCACGAAGCTCAAGCCCCTGGGGAAGAAGGTCGCCATAGTGGGCGGCGGGCCGTCGGGAATGTCGGCGGCGTACTTCCTTGCCAGGCTGGGATACGCTCCAACCGTGTTCGAGTCCGCCGAGAAGGCGGGCGGCTGGATGCGCTACGGGATACCGCGCTACAGGCTGCCCCACGACGTCCTCGACCAGGAGATAAAGAACATCCTGGACCTGGGAGTTGAGCTGAGGACCGGCGTGTCGGTGGGCAAGGACGTCACCCTCGCCGAGCTCAAGAAAAAGTACGACGCAGTCTACCTGGCGGTAGGGGCGCAGCTCGACAAGAAGCTCGGGCTCGACGGTGAAGAGTTGCCCGGCGTGTTGCCCGGCCTCCAAGTCCTGAGGGACGTGAATGGCGGCAAGAAGGTCGAGATCGGAAAGCACGCCCTCATAATCGGGGGCGGGAACGTCGCCGTGGACGTCGCGAGGACCGCCGTGCGCATGGGCGCGAAGGTGACGATTTGCTACAGGCGCGAGGAACAGGATATGCCAGCCTACCGCGAGGAGATCGAGCAGTGCAAGCAGGAGGGGGTCACGTACCATTTCCTCGTGGCGCCCGAGAAGCTGCTCGTCCAGAAGGGCAAGGTCGTCGGCGCCGCGTTTAGGAAGAACAAGATAGGCG
The DNA here is from genome assembly GCA_036795795.1 of Thermoplasmatota archaeon. GTDB lineage: Archaea > Thermoplasmatota > Thermoplasmata > SG8-5 > DAIRED01 > DAIRED01. Next base: position 8,339 of record DAIRED010000010.1, read on the forward strand.
ATTTCAACAAGCACGGGCGCAGGAACCCCGTTCCCACCGACGAGACGCTTGAGGTCAAGGCCGACAGCATAATCGCCGCCATAGGCCAGGACCTCGACGACAGCTTCGTGAAAGGATTCGACGGCTCAGTGATGGGGAAGGCGAAGCTCATCGAGACGAGGAAAGGCTTGGCCACCAACGACCCGAAGATATTCGCGGGCGGGGACGCGGTCCTTGGGCCGGCGAGCGTAATCGAGGCGATAGGCCACGGCAAGCAGGCTGCCAGGTCCATAGACACGATGCTCAGCGGGGTGGACAGGTTCCCAGAGCTGGAGAAACAAAACTTCGCTGGCTACTCGATGGTCGAGCCTAAGAACGAGCAGGAGATGCCGCGCCAGCGGCCCGAGGAGGCCGAGGCGGCGAAGCGGACGTGCGGCTACGACGAGGTGGTCATGTGCCTGGACGCAAAATGCGCGAAGAAGGAATCGTCGAGATGTCTGAGGTGCGACCTCAGCGCCGGGGGGGATGAGTAATGCCGTCCGGAGTGATGATTGAGATTGTGTTGAACGGCAAGAAGATACCGTGCCAGCCGAACCAGACAGTGCTCGAGGTCGCGAAGGCGAACAACATCGCCATCCCTACCATGTGCCTTAACCCTCTCTTCCCGGGGCACAAGGTCGGCTCCTGCAGGATGTGCCTCGTCGAAATAACGGGAGGCGGCAGGCCAGGCCTGCAGCCGAGCTGCACGCTTCCGGTCTCGTCAGGCCTGGCCATGTCGACCTGCAGCGAGGCGGTCTATAATGCGAGGCGCACGGTCGTTGAGCTCATGCTCACCGAGCACGTGCAGAAGTGCCGCGACTGCTCGATAAGCGGGGACTGCAACTTCGCGAAGTTTTGCCGGGACTACGACATCAACGGCGTGCCGGTGTGCGCGGAATGCCCCAACCAGGGGGAGGGCTGCCTCCTGAAGCGCGGCGTGCTCTGCCTCGGGCCGCTGACCTACGCCAATTGCAGCGCCTACTGCACGCGCCAAGGGTACAAATGTGAGGGCTGCCACACGGTAATGGTGCACGACGACATCCTGAAGTTCGGGATCCGCGCCTACAAGGATGCGGGCTTCAAAGCCAAGGACATAGTCGAGGCGGCGAAGGTCTACTCGTACGACAGCGTCAAGCGCCTTGAGAAGGCCATGAGGGAGGAGGGATTGAAATGAGCGAGAAGAACGTCCACGTAGAACATCTGACGAGGGTTGAAGGGCACGGCAATATCATCATGAACTCGAAGAACGGGAAGCTGGAGACGGTCGTGTGGGAGGTCTCGGAAGCGCCGCGGCTGTTCGAGGCGTTCGTGCGGGGTAAGCCATACACCCAGCTGGCCCAGATAACGTCCCGCATCTGCGGAATATGCTCCATCGGGCACACGCTCGCGTCCCTGAAAGCGACAGAGGCGGCGATGGGCATCGAGATATCCGACCAGAGCCAGAAGCTACGGCGCCTCGCCATTCACGGAGAGAACCTGCAGAGCCACATCCTCCACGTGGGGTACCTGGTCGCCCCCGACCTTTTCGGCGTGGGGAGCGTCGTCCCGCTCGTAGGGACGCACACGGACACAGTGCTGGCGGTAATCAAGTTGCACAAGACCGCGAACGAGTTTTCCGACATGGTCTGCGGCCGCACGACCCATCCCACGAACCTGGTTCCGGGGGGGTTGTGGAAATCCCCATCTCCACTGAAGCTGCTAGCCATGAGGCAGAAACTCTTGGAGATGGTCCCGACCGCGAACGCGGTCGCGGAAGTCGTCCTTGCCAACGCAAAAGCGCTCCCGGACTTCACGCGCGAGACCGAATTCATCGGCCTGGTCGCCAAGGACGAGTACGCGCTCTACGACGGTGACGTGGGCTCGACGGACGGCGGAACGTATCCGGTTTCCTCGTACAAGACGATAGTCAACGAGTTCGTCGTGCCCCAGTCAACAGCCAAGTACGCGAAGCACAAGCGCGACTCGTTCATGGTCGGCGCGCTCGCGAGGTACAATCTCAACTCCAACAAGCTCTCGCCCCTGGCCAAACAATGGGTCGACAGGTTCGGGCTGAAGCCCGTGTGCCACAACCCGTTCATGAACAACGTAGCCCAGCTCGTCGAAGTGTTCAACTCCGTCGAGGACTCGATTGCGATAATCGACAGCTTTCTGGGCAAGTACAGGGACGAACCGCGGCCCAAGACAGAGCCGAGGGCCGGCACAGGCGCAAGCGCCGTGGAGGTGCCGCGCGGGATACTCTTCCACGAATACACCTACGACTCGAACGGCGTGTGCACCAAGGCTAACTGCGTCATACCTACCAACCAGAACCACAACAACATACAGAAGGACATGGAGGCGTTCGCGCCGACATTGCTGGACCGGCCGGAGAAGGAGATAGAGCTCAACCTGGAGATGCTCGTGCGCGCATACGACCCGTGCATATCGTGCTCCACGCACTACCTCGACGTGAAATTTAGGAAATAGCGCAAGTCCACGAAATCCCTTACGAAATCCATTAGTTTCAATAATTTTAAAATTCCATACACAATATGTAGGGTTTGTGAATTACACAGAAATAGTTATATAAAATAAACGATTGGTAGCTCCACCAGTAATCGCAGGGATTCTCGATAAAGTTCGAGAGCCAGCATTTTACTCGGTGATACGGGAGGCAGCAACATGAAGATTATCAAGAAAGAGGATTTCAAAGAATTCGTCAACGCGCTGATAAAGGACAGCGGCATGGATGTGGAGGGCGTTAAGGCCAAGGGGCAGAAGTTCGCCTTCGGACCGCTGGATAGCGCGGACGAGCTCAGGTTGGATTACGACGTCACGCTCCTGCCTCCTAAGAAGTATTTCCTACCGCAGTACGAGCAGCTTATGAAATTTGACCTCTCGAAGCCGTTCTCCGTGGAGCGAGCTGAGTACCCACGTCGAAAGCTCCTCATAGGCGTCCATCCCTACGACATAGTCGCGATAAGGCAGATGGACAGCTATTTTCTCGACACGGACATTTCGGCCAGCTATCTCAGGAGGAAGAAGAACATCCTCATCATAGGCTGCGACGTCATGCGTGTGCAGGACAAGGCGTTCTTCGGCTCGATGGGTACTGGCGTCGTGCACTCTGGGTACGACCTTTTCTTGACCGACTTCGGCGACAAGGTGTCAGTCGAGGTGGGGACCGAGAGCGGAAGCGACATGCTAAGGTTCGCAAAGAACGTGAGGGAAGCCACGCCGGTCGAGGTCCAGAAAGTGAAGGCGCTGCGCGAGGCCACCGCTGCGAAGGCGACGCGCGGCCTGCTGGTGAAGCCGGGCGGCTGGCACGACCTACTTGAGAAGGACTATGAGAGCGAGGTATGGAAGTCGCAATCTGACAAATGCCTAGCGTGCGGGACGTGCACGCTCGTGTGCCCGACCTGCTTCTGCTACGACGTGAAGGACGACATCCACCTGACCCTCAAGACCGGCGAGAGGTCGAGGACGTGGGACGGCTGCCTCCTGCGCAGATTCACCGAAATCGGTTCGGGGGAGATATTCAGGGACGATATCCTGGATAGGTACCGGCACAGGTTCCACAGGAAGGGGCGCTACCTCCCGGACCGCTTGGGATTCGTCGCGTGCGTCGGCTGCGGCCGCTGCTCGAGCCAGTGCCTCCCAGACATCGCGGACCCAGTCAAGCTAATCAATCTGCTCTTCGAGGCTTCGCCACATCTCGTGGCCGACTCAGACTCAGACCCGCACAGCGTGAAAACAGACTTCTCGAAGCTCCCGGAGGCCGACACAGCGAAGATGCTCCACATGCCGGCTTCGGCCACCATAAAACGGGTCGAGATGCTCACGGCTAAGGAGACGCTCTTCGAGATAGAGCTCGACGACGGGAAGGCGCTCGGCCACGCGCCAGGCCAGTTCGTCGAGGTCTCGATAGCGGGCATGGGGGAGTCACCCATTTCGGTATCGTCCGCGCCTGGAGGCAAGGCGTTCGAGCTCGTGGTCAGGAAGGTGGGCGACGTCACCAGCAAGCTCCACACAATGAAGGCCGGTGACAAGATAGGCATCCGCGGGCCATTCGGCAAGGGATTCGACACGGAGGGGCTGAAGGGCAAGAACCTGCTCTTCATCGGAGCAGGGCTCGGAATGGTTCCGATGCGCTCCATGATAAATCATGTGCTCAACCACCGGAAGGAGTATGGCGAGGTCACGATACTTTACGGGTGCAAGGAGCCCTGCGAGATGCTCTTCGCCAAAGAGGTCGAGGCTTGGGGGAAAAGGACGGACGTACAGCACAAGAGGGCTGTCGACAAGTGTCCGGACGGCGTGTGCTGGGACGGCGAGATTGGCGTGATAACGACTCTCCTGCCCAAGATCAAGTTCGACCCCAAAACCACGGTCGCGATAGTGGTCGGGCCGCCGATTGTATACAAGTTCGTCAACAGGGACCTCCGCAAGCTGGGCGTCCCGGACGAGAACATCATCGTCTCCCTCGAGAGGCGGATGAAGTGTGGCGTAGGCAAGTGCGGCCACTGCCAAATGAACGGAGTCTACGTCTGCAAGGATGGTCCCGTGTTCAATCTCAAGGACCTCAAGGACGTGCCGGAGGCGTTCGAATGACCAAACCGCGAGTAGCATTCTTCGACTTCTCGAGCTGCGAGGGATGCCAGCTCCAGGTCGTGAACCTGGAGGAAGCAATACTGGACGTGCTGGCCCTGGTGGACATCGTCGAATTCAGGGAGGCCATGAAAGAATCGTCGACCGAGTACGACATCGCAATCGTCGAGGGGTCCATAACGAGGCCGATGGACGAGGAGCGATTGAAGAAGATAAGGTCAAGAGCGAAGATACTGATTGCCCTTGGCGCATGCGCCCACCTCGGCGGTGTCCAGCGCATGAGCAACATGTGGACGCCGGAGGAGAACAAGGCTGAGGTCTACGGCCGGCACCCCGGCTCGGACACGACCAAAGGCGACACGAACCCGTTCTTCGCCCAGCCGAGGCACAGGGCGGTGGATGAGATCGTCAAAGTGGACTTCACGATACCTGGCTGCCCTATAGACACGAACGAGTTCGGGAAGGTTCTGGTCGCGCTGCTGACCGGGAAGAAGCCCCCGATTCCCGACTACCCCGTGTGCGTCGAATGCAAGAAGAACGAGAACGTCTGCCTGTTCACGATAGGCAAGTTCTGCATGGGTCCTGTGGCGCGCGCCGGCTGCGGTGCTGTTTGCCCCACCCACGGGAACGAGTGCGAGGCGTGCCGCGGCTACGTCGACCACCCCCATACCAAGGCACAGACCGACGTGCTGGCGAAGCACGGCCTGACCGCCGAGGAGATAATGAGCCGGAAGACGATGTTCACAACCAGATATGTCGAGGAGGGAAAACAATGAGCGACGTCAACATCAATGTCGAGCACCTGACCAGGGTCGAGGGCCACGGCAACATAATATTGAACGCGAAGAACGGCAAGGTCGAGAAGGTGCAGTGGCAGGTCTCCGAAGCCCCGCGCTTCTTCGAGTCGTTCGTGAGGGGGAGGCCGTACAACGAGCTGAGCCACATCACATCTAGGATTTGCGGCATCTGCTCCATAGGGCACTCGCTTGCTTCTCTCAAAACAACGGAGGCGGCGATGGGCATCGAGACCACCGAGCAGACCGAGACCCTAAGGAGGATGGCGATTCACGCCGAGAACCTCCAGAGTCACGTGCTGCACGTGGGCTACCTTGTGGCGCCCGACCTGCTCGGCGCTCCGAGCGTGGTGCCGCTGGCGAGCTCCCATCCAGGGCCGGTCCTGAAGATAATCGGCCTTCATAGGCTGGCGAACGAGTACTCCAACCTGATATGCGGGAGGACCGTGCACCCGATAAGCCTAATCCCTGGCGGCTTCAGCCACATCCCGAACGAGAAGCAGCTCAAGGGCCTGAGGAAGAAGCTCGTCGACGCGATACCCGACGTCGTGGCTGTCGCAGAAGTTGTGCTGGCGAACGCTCACAAGCTGCCCAACTTCAAGCGGGAGACCGAGTTTGTCGCCCTGACGGCCGACGACGAATACGCAATATACGACGGTGACATCGGCTCGACCGACGGTGGCCGCTGGCCCGTCGATAAATATTTGGAAATCACGAACGAGTTCGTCGTACCGCACTCCACTGCAAAGTACACGAAGCACAAGCGCGAGTCGTACATGGTCGGCGCGCTGGCCAGGTTCAACCTGAACTATCCCAAGCTGAGCCCGATGGCGAAGGAGTGGGCCGGCAAGTTCAAGCTGGCGTCAGTCAGCCACAACCCGTTCATGAACAACGTCGCCCAGCTGGTGGAGATAGTGCACAGCTTCGAGGATTCGATAGCGCAGATTGACAAGCTGCTCGAGAAGGGCGTGAACGTGGACGAGAGGCCGAAGTTCCAGGTGAAGCCCGGGCGCGGCGTAGGCGCAGTCGACGTCCCGCGCGGGATACTATTCCACGACTACACGTACAACGAGAAGGGCATTTGCACGAAGGCCAACTGCATAATCCCGACGAACCAGAACCACAACAACATCAACCAGGATTTCCAGGCTTTCGCCCCGACGATAATCGACAAGCCCGAAAAGGAGATAGAGCTCCTCATGGAGATGCTGGTGCGCGCGTACGACCCGTGCATCTCCTGCTCCACGCACTATTTGAACGTGAAGTTCGTTCGCTGATTGGATGTACCGCGTGGCGAGGAAGCGGAAAGCGACTGCGGCGAGCGCGAGCAAGAGGCGGAAGAAGCCCCGCCGGGCATCGGCTAAGCCGACATGCGCGCCCGCTGCCAAACCTGCAGCAAATGTGGAGGCCAGACACCGTGCCAAGAGACGTCCGCGCGTCGCCGTCGTGGGTGTCGGCAACCCCCTGATGTGCGACGACGGCGCGGGCATCGAGGTGCTGGAAGCCCTGCGCAAAATGACGCTGCTAGCCGGGGTGGACATACTGGACTGCGGGACCGGGGGGATGGTCCTCCTGCACACACTCGCCGACCTGGACGCCGTCGTCATCGTCGACGCCGTGAATTTCGGAGGGAATCCAGGCGAGGTGAAGACCTTCTCCCCCGACGACGCTGTATCGGTCAAGGAATTGAAGCGTCTGACGTTGCACGAAGGCGACGTCTTCGAAACGCTCGTACTCGCGCGCAGGCTCGGCCAGTGCCCGAAAAAGGTCGTGATATGCGCAATCCAGCCCCGCCGCATCGAGCCGCGCCAGGGAATGACGCGCGAGGTGGAAGAGAGTATTCCCGAGCTGGCTTCTCACGTGCGCCGCGCCTTGAAAGGCCTCTTCAAGCGCTCGCGCTGAGCCCTGCTCACGAGTCTGGCTCGGACGCCCTCACCTTCCAGCTCGCGTAGCGCGTCGCGCGCAATCCACCGCGCCGCCTTCGTGTCGAGGGCGAGTATCTCCTTCGCCGCGGCGATTGCCGCCTTGTTCAGGGCCAGGTTGCGCTTCCCAATCTGACGCATGGCCCAGTTGACCGCCTTCCGGACGAAGTTGCGCTCGTCTTTCGAACCCCGGACGATGTGTGGCAGCAGCCTGAGGAATTTCGCGTCCAGCGCAGCCTTGTCGTGGACCGCCAGCACCGCCATCAGGGCGTAGCCTGCGCGCTTGACGTATTCCTCCTCCCGTTTTGACCAATCCACCGCTTTCTTCCAGGCTAAGGGCGAATCCCCGAATAAGTGCAGGCAGCAGCCGTCGCATATGTCCCAGGAGTCGAAATCCGCAGCCCAGCGCTCCATCTGAGCCTCGGTCAGTTCCGCACGGTCGTCGACGAATGCGGCGAGCGCCCGCGCCTCGTGCACGCCGCTCTCCCAGAGCGCGAGGGCGAGCCGGTGGTCCTTCCCGAGGCGCTTGGCGATGGGCTTGAGGTCGGTGACGGAAATTCCGAGCGTGTTCTGGGGGTTTATGCCAAATCTAGCCATCCCCTCGACGTTGCGGGGGTTAGCCATGCCCCGAAGCTCTTCGAGGATTTCCTCGACATTCTCCTCGACGCCGTCCGCGTGCTTCCCCGCCAGTTTCCCCCGTGCCATCTCACGCACCGTCCGTTGAAGTGACATATTTATATATAAAATCCCCTCTGCTCAGACGAGGAGGCATCGAATGAAGAAGGCGATGATAACCGGGGTGACCGGACAGGACGGCTCGTACCTCGCTGAGCTGCTGCTCGCGAAGGGGTACGAGGTGCACGGGATGATAAGGCGCGCCAGCACGTTCAACACGTCCCGCATAGACCACCTCGTGATCGACTCCCACGTCAAGGGGAACAGGCTCTTCCTCCACTACGGGGACCTGGGGGACTCTGAGCAGATTACCAACATCATCTACAACACCAAGCCGGACGAAGTCTATCACCTCGGAGCCCAGAGCCACGTGCGCGTCAGCTTCGACGTGCCCGAGTACACGGGAAACGTCACCGGCCTCGGCACAGGCCGCATACTGGAGGCCATCCGCCGCAGCGGCCGCCCAATCAAATTCTATCAGGCATCGAGCAGCGAGCTCTTCGGCGCCACGCCGCCGCCCCAGGACGAACTTACGGCCTTCCACCCCCGCAGCCCCTACGCCTGCGGCAAGCTCTACTCGTACTGGATGATACGCAACTACCGCGACGGCTACGGGATGTTCGCGTCCAACGGCATACTGTTCAACCACGAATCGCCGCGCAGGGGCGAGACGTTCGTGACGCGCAAGATAACCCGTGCCATCGCCGCGATGCTCGCCAAGAAGCAGGACGCGCTGTACCTGGGCAACATGGACGCCAAACGCGACTGGGGCTACGCCCCGGAGTACGTCGAGGCGATGTGGAAGATACTCCAGCAGAAGAAGCCGGACGATTTCGTAATCGGCACCGGTGAGACCCACTCCGTTCGCGAGTTCATCGAGGCGGCGTTCGACTACGCCGACCTGGACTACGAGAAGATGGTGAAGATAGACAAGCGTTATTTCAGACCAACGGAGGTCGAGTGCCTCGTCGCAGACTCGTCCAAGGCGCGGAAGGCGCTCGGGTGGAACCCGAAGGTCAAGTTCAGGGACCTAGTGAAGATAATGCTGGACGCGGACATGCGCGCGGCCGGGCTGAAGCCGATAGGCGACGGCGATGCGGTCCTCCGGAAGAAGTTCCCCCGCAAGTGGTGGGGCGTGGACTGATGGGTTACCTGGCCGGCAAGCGCGTGCTCGTCACCGGCGGCGCGGGCTTCCTCGGCAGCCGCGTCGTCGCCGAGCTGGAGAGGCTCGGCGTCGCGAAGAATGACATCGTCGTGCCGCGGAGCTCGAAGGCGGACCTGAGGAAGCTGGAGAGTTGCCAGAAGGCAGTGAAGGGCGCGGACGTCGTCATCCACCTCGCCGCAGTGGTGGGGGGCATCGGCCTCAACCGCGAGAAGCCCGGGACGCTCTTCTACGACAACCTGATGATGGGCGTCCAGCTGATGGAGGCGTCGCGCCTCGCCGGGGTGAAGAAGTTCGTCGCCGTGGGGACGATTTGCGCGTACCCGAAGTTCACCAAGGTGCCTTTCAAAGAGGACGACCTCTGGAACGGCTACCCGGAGGAGACGAACGCACCGTACGGCCTGGCCAAGAAGATGCTGCTGGTGCAGGCGCAGGCATACAGGCAGCAGTACGGATTCAACGCGATATTTCTGCTCCCCGTCAACCTCTACGGGCCGGGGGACAACTTCGACCCGTCCAGCTCGCACGTAATCCCCGCGCTGATACGCAAGTTCGCGGAGGCGATGGAGCGCGGCGAGAAAGAGGTCGTCGTCTGGGGCTCAGGCAAGGCGTCGCGCGAGTTCCTCCACGTGGACGACGCGGCGCGCGGCATCGCGCTGGCCGCGGAAAAGTACAACGGCATGGACCCAGTGAATCTCGGCGCGGGCTTCGAGATAACGATTAGGGATTTGGTAGAACTCATCGCACGCCTGATGAAATATGAGGGCAAGATGGTCTGGGACGAGACCAAACCGGACGGCCAGCCGCGTCGGATGCTCGATGTATCAAGGGCGGAGCAACGCTTCGGCTTCAAGGCCAAGACATCGTTCGAGGACGGCCTCCGCGAGACGATAGGCTGGTATCTGGCCAACAGGAAGGGCGTGCAATGACCGACGGAATAAAGCTGCACATCGGCTGCGGGGAGAAGTACATCCCCGGTTTCGTGCACATCGACGTGCGAAAGTTCCCCCACATCGACCACGTCGCATCCGCGGACAAGCTGACGATGTTCGCCGACGGTTCGGTGGACCTCGTTTACTGCGCCCACATACTGGAACATTTTCCCAGGGCCAAGACGCAGGAGGTTCTGGCAGAGTGGCGCCGCGTGCTCAGGCCCGGCGGCACGCTACGGCTCGCTGTGCCGGACTTCGAAGCGCTGGCCGAGGTCTATCAGAAGACGAAGGACATCTCGCTCGTAATCGGCCCGGTCGTCGGGAGGCAGAACTATCCCGAAAATCTCCACTACATGATATTCGATTTTCCATCGCTGAAAAAGATGCTCGATGACGTGGGATTCAAGAACGTCCGGCGCTACGACTGGCGCAAGACCATTCACAAAGACCACGACGACTTCTCGCAGGCCTACATACCGCACATGGACAAGGAGCGCGGGCGCCTCATAAGCCTTAACGTCGAGGCAGATAAATAGGAAAAATGGCGCACCCACCGGTGCGCAGCAGGAGCGATTTCAGGCAGCGCCGATTTCCTTGAATAGCCTCTCGAAGTTCTTCTTCCAGGTGTATTCCCGCAGGCATTTCTCCCTGCCGGCCTTTGCGATTTTCTCCGCGTCGTCCGGGTGTGCCACGTAGTGCCGCGCCTTCTCCAAAAGTTCGGCTTTGCTGGAGTACACCTCGACCTCCCTGCCGACGTCGAACAGCAGCTCCAGCTCCTTCGTCCGCTCGGTGAGGTAGAACCCCCCGCTCATCGGGACCTCGATATCCCTGAGCTTTATCGAGCGTACGGCCTTCCCGTAATCGTACATCCCCGGACCCATCCCTCCCGAGAAGTTCAGGTTGACGCGGCTCTGGCTGTACATTTTGATCATCTCTTCGAAGCGAATGAGGGGCGAGAACCTGCGCTTGGTTTCTCCGAAATTCGCGAGGTACCAGAACATTATCTTCGCGTCCTTTCCGAAAGGTCGCTTGCCCAGCCGCTTGGATGCGGCTCCCCACCGGCGCAACATGCTGGTGATGTCGTGGGGCCATCCCTCCCCCCACACCCGGATGTCGACGCCGTTCTTGGCGAGGTGCTGGACAAGCTCGTCCCTGTAACCCATGTCCCTGCCAACGAAGGTTACGTCGTACTTTTTCTCGGTTTCGTGCGGCTTGTAAAGCGTCGGATTTGCCCCGCAGGGTGTGTAGGCGTGGCGCGCTCCGGCGCGCTTATAGTTTCCAATCGCCGCCGGTTGTATCGTCCAGTTCCAGTCCCACTCCTTGACCATCTTCTCGTTGAGGCTGAAGGCGTTTACATCGTCGCAGTGGTAGTTGACGGTGAGGATTCCGAGGGACTTTATGGCCCGCGCGGTCTCGGCCATCAGATAGCGCCCGTCGGAGGCGCTCAAGAAAAGGTCCACCTTCCTCTCGGCGTTGGCCCGCTTCGCGAATTCCAAGAGATCGGCGTTCTTACGAAGAACGTTCTCGCCCATCCATCCAGGTATCGCGCGGTGGCACGGCAGCCCCCAGTCGAATCGCACGATGTCATGGCCGAGTTCGGCGAGCGCGGGATGAAAATCGCGATCTATCCAGCAGTCCGGCTCCGTCGAGAGGTCGACGCCCATCTG
>DAIRED010000011.1:0-19939 GCA_036795795.1 Thermoplasmatota archaeon
GGAGCATCCCCGTCCATGTATTGACGGCGGGACAGGGGTGCGCACGGTTCGAGCGGCTAGCAGCAATCTGGGCAGGTTGTATCCCCACTTTTGGGAGGAGCATCTGGCTGTTGTTAGGAACGGGATACAAAGCGAGAATCTGAGGTTCAACCGAAGGACGGGGTAGAGAATTTATATAGGACCAATTGGATTCAGAGCGCGTGAGCGCGAACAGGTACCGTCACTTGGGGATGAGCGGATTTTAGCTGGTGGGGTGCGCGATTCTCTGTAGATACATTGATATACTTGTAATACTATGTATTACGTGGTGATTAAAACGCCTTCAACCGTGTGCGTGAGACTACCTGAATCTATGGCTGAGCAGCTTGACGATATAGCTGACACAGCTGACAGGCCGAAATCTTACTTAATCCGCAAGGCAATTGAACAGTATCTAGCCGAGTACGCTGATTATCGAATCGCGCTGGATCGTCTTAACGACAAGGACGATGAAATTATATCCTCTGCGGAGTTGAGAAAGCGCCTTGCCAGTAAGAATTGAGTATAAAGCCGCCGTCGAGAAGGATTTGCGCAAGCTCGATAAACACGAAGCGCTTCGAGTTATTGATAAATTAGAGAAAGTTCTTAGTGCGAATCCAAATGCTGGAGAAGCTCTTTCAGGCGAGTACAAAGGGTTGTTTAAATTTAGAGTGGGTGATTATCGCATTATGTATGCGAAAAAACCGGATGGTGTACTGGTTGTACGTATTCGTCATCGGAAGCACGCTTACTGAGTAGCGCACCCCACCGTTAGATTTTCAGCGAATCACCTCGACCGTGAACATCCAGCAAGCGACGGGAGGTCGCGTGGATGCCTCGCCGGAGCATCTCCGTCCAAGATTTGACGGCGGGACAGGAGTGCGCACGGTTGGGGCGCTTGCCAGTGGTTTCAGTACTCAGTATTTTCAGGCGAGAATACAAGCCCCAATCCCAAGTTCAACGAAGGCACGGGGTAGATATTTATTTAAGGTACGCCACCCATTTCAGCACCGTGAGCGCGAATAGGAACCGTCACTTGGGAGCGAGTGGATGAATGCTGAGACTGGATTGAAGGAACGCCTTATGCAGGAGATGAAGTCTAAAGATGGATTTAAATGGTTAAATATTTGGTTTATAGCTATGTTTTTCTTATTTGAATTTCCAGCATATGCAATTTGGACAAGTTTTCAAATAATTTATGCAGAACTATCTGGCACTCATGTTATATTGAACTCGTATTGGGGTTCATTTTATTTAGCAAGCTGGATAGCTACGTTTATAATTTTTACGATTGGATATCTAGCAATAATAAAGGATATAAGCAGAATCAATCCAGTCGAATTCCAGCAGAATGAGCAACCTCCGCCTTGAATCCCATGCATTCGACGAGAGGCGGCTCGGATGCCTCGTTTAACGAGACTCCTAACTATCGTGGAGATTCATGGGCTTCCCGTTTGCGCAAGGCACCAGTCTGAATTGGCCGGAGGAAAACGCACCCCGACGCGCGTTGCCTCGTTCAAGGCTTCAATCATGGCTTGCTCAGCACCCTGCAATTTAAATTTGTCCATTACCTTCGCCAGGTCGTGCCTCGTGATAATCTTCTCAGGGATATCCCCTAATTCGTCAAACATCGCCAACGAGTCTTCAAAGTACCTCTTCGCGACGTACCACTCGCCGTCTACGGTGGCGCATGCCCCGAGCGCCCTCAGAACTCGGGCTGTGCCGCCATTCTGCCCCTCGGGGCACGCGTCTAGAGCGGATTTCAGCAGTCTCCGGGCGCCAGGGCCGTCGCCGCTTGCAAGATTGGCTCTGGCTGCAGCCAGTAGAGCGGCGGCAGCCTCCTCAGAACGGCCGGATATCACGGTGGAATCCACGCCCTTCAGCACGTCCAGCGCCTCCATGGGTCTGCTGCTGGCGACGAGAGCGTTCGCGACATCGCACATGGCCCGCGCTCTCGCGCGCGCATCAGGAAGTAAATTTTTAATTTCAAGAGCTCTCTGGTAAATGGCAATCGCATCCTCGACCCGGCCTGAGAAAAGTGCCTCGTTACCATCGACAGTGAGCATCGCGCCCTCAACGGACTTGTCGTTGACCATCCTTGCAAGTGAAAGCGCCTGGCTCCTGCATTCCCTGGAACCGACCCAGTCTCCAGCACGCCAGAGCGCAGACGAGAGGTTAGCCAACGCCAGGCTATACCTTGGGTCTCCATGTCTCTCCAACAGCGCCGCGCTCTCCTTCCACAACGCCAATGCCGCTGCGGCATCCCCATTTCTATCTTTGGCCGCGGCCAGGTTTATCAGGATTGTCCCCTCTGCCCGGACATTCGAGACCGCACGAATCTTCACCAGAGCCTCTGAGAAGCAGCGCTCCGCATCGGCCAGTGCCCCTTTCACCAAGAATATGTTGCCACGCGTCGCCTCGCAGAGACCGATAAGCTCCATATTCCCTGATTCGCCAGCCATCGAAACTGCAATTTCGCTCGACGAGGCCGCACCGCTGACATCGCCTTTTCTCAACAGCGCCGTCGCCATCTCGTCCCGTATCCTTGCCTCGATACGCGGCTGGCTCGGGGGCAGTCGGCCGAGTGCCTCGTTGTATTTTTTTATAGCCGTTGGGAGGTCTCTTCTAGCCAGGCTGACGGACGCGATGCGCGCCGTCGACTCCGCCCAAAATGTATCGTCGTCTTCCATTAAAAATCTGGCTTTCTCGAAACAATCGAGGGCGTCTTCCCACACCCCCTTTATTTTCTTCAGTGTACCAAAGACCGTGAGCACACGTGCTGCCGTAGGCGCGTCTAATTTGTCGGTTTTTAACTCGGCCAACACTTCCTCCAATTGGCGAGAGAGTCCAGCCTTGAGCATTCGCTCCCCTTTCTCGGCGACAACCTTCCCGCATGATGCATCGTCGCCGGCACCAATGTAATGGGCACATGCCTCCGCGTCGTGAGCTGGGTCGTTCCAGGTCGTCAGGATTGCGCTGGCTACGCGCGCTCGGAACCGTTTCTGTCTGAGCCCCATCTTCCGCGGCGATGCCCCCTTGGGAACGATGGGATGGATTCGCCCGTTGGCGACAACGACCAAGCCTTTGCCCGCCAGCCACGAGACGATTTGGTAATCCATGCCCAGAGCTGCCGCCTCGCCCACATGAACCGGTCGGCCGAAGGACACCAGCTTATCGAGCGTGCTCGTTTCCTTCTTCGACATCGGTAGGGACTGATTTGCTGGCATGGTTTGCCCTTTCGCTCCAGGGCTCCACATCTCCACTAAAAGAGGATTTCCGCCTGATGATTCGTATGCCTCGGCAGAATTACCACGCCCCAGTTTCTTCGCGAATTTTTCGGTCTCGTCCCGCGATAACGCCTCCACGCGCAGTTTGATTGGGCCACCGCGTAAGTCGAGCTTTTCCCCAGAGAGCAACAACTTCGCCCTCCTGGCATCTGTAAAAGCTGCCGCAAGGGCTTCGACGTCGGCCTTTGCACCTGGAGCGTCCGCGTCGTCTAAGGCGAGAACCAGTGGCACTTTAATTTCATCTAGCATTTTGACGACTCTGCCGTGATTCACACAAGGTTCTGACCTCACTACGTACACGAGCATCCTTCCCTGTCCGTCCGGAATATCATTTGCCAGAGAGATCAGTCCGGCCCTAAGTGTGCCGTCATGGGCGAGCGACCAGTGGAAGACACGTTGCATGTTTATTGATTTGTTTTTCAATCTTTTAATCAAGGCAGTCTTGCCGATGCCGCGTTCGCCTTCCAGTATTAGGACTGGCGCACCACTTCCGAGCCACGATGCTAGTTCCTTCATCTCCTTGCGCCTTCCGATGAAGAGATCTCGGCCTTGACGGGGTTTTTCTCTGTGCTTGAGGGGCTCACATGGCTCTCGGACAGATTGCAGCCCTCCCTGCGTGAGGAAGTAGCACGTTTTCTTCCGCGACGCGCCGTCAACCCTGGCCTTCCTGGCCGTGACCAAGCCGTTGGCAATCAGACCGTTTATGGCCTGCGGGACGTGGTTCCTGGCTATCCCGACCGAGCTGGCTATTCCGTCCTGCGTCACGAGTTCCGGCTGGAGATAACTATCTGCGAGCCGCGCCAGAGGGGCGAGATGGAAAACGATCTTCGCCTGAGTCGGTGTGAAACCGTTCCGTCCATGCACAGACCTTGTTTGCATTTTTAATATAAATACATTCCTACTTGTTGCACATACAGCAATATATATTTTAACTCGTGCATCTTGTGCAACAGCTCGTGATGTTTAAATAATGTCGAGGGCATGATGTGTAACGGTGAAGCAAAATGACTCGACAAGGGTGCAACAAGGCGGCCATCGTAGGCAGGGGAGGAATGATGCTTAGAATCGCAGCTATGCTTGTTGTCGGGGTGATGATACTGGCATCGTTTTTCTCAATCAAGGCTGCTGCTGGGTTGCCCCCTGTTGCAATAGCGCTCCCTGAATACCAGGATGTGTACTTGGGAGAATATGCATATTTTGACGGAAACGCTTCGTATGATCCAGATGGATACATAATCGGAGAGGAAAACTACACCTGGTGGTTTGGAGATGATGGCTTTGCCATTGGGAGGTATGCGAACCATACCTACGAAACGCCAGGGAGTTACCTGGTCAATCTTACGGTTTACGACAATTCTGGAATGGTGGGCTGCGACTACAGTTACGTGAACGTGACCGGAAATCTGAGCGCCCCGGCTATTGCCGTGGAGAAAATCGTAGATTATGCATCCGCATATCCTGGGGACATATTAACCTACACGATATCCTTCAATAACACTGGTATGGGGAGCGCCGATTACGTGTGGATAAATGACACTCTTCCAGCGGGTGTGACATACATTGGCGATTCCGCGGCATCTTTACCGCAATTCGTCTCTCGCAACATGGCAGGCAATATCTTCTACTACGGGTTCTCAAACGTTCCGCCAGGCAATTACGCCTTTGCTATGACGGTTAGTATCCAAAGCAGCGTATTGGATGGTACGATACTCTCAAACCATGCGACTTGCGAATTTAAACCATCTGGAGTTTTCACCGAGGATTGGGCGAGCACCACTGTGGTCGGTCCATCAATCGCGCTCTCGAAGACGGTGGATAAAGCGACAGCAGCCGCAGGAGACGTTTTATGTTATACACTTTGGTTCAACAACACCGGAAGCGGAGCTGCGGCGAACGCCAGTTTCAACGACACACTTCCCGCCGGTGTGACCTACATCAGCGACACTGCCTCGGATGTTGCCGGTGCGACATTTGTATCCCGAGATATCAACGTTGGAAATCTGTTTTTCCTTTTCACAAGCGTGATGCCAGGCGTACACAGCTTTATGATCCTGGTTCAAATCGATAGCGGCATAGCCAATGGCACAAACTTGACCAATTGGGCATTCTGCACTTATACGACGCCGAACGACTATTACTCGCTTCCAGAAACTAGCGATTATGCCACGACGGTAATTACCGTTGCATATCCGGACCTCTCCATCTCTGCCGATGACCTCACTTTCTCCAACCCGAATCCGAATAAATGGGACGATTTGACGATTGATGCTGACGTGCATAACGTAGGCGCTGTGAGTGCGGTCTGCACGGTTTCCCTCTATGTTAATAACGTAAGCGAGCAGAGCCTAATATATCGTGAATTCGAAGTCTTCGTACCGGTAGGTGGCTCCGCAACAGTGTCTGCGTACTGGACTGCGAATGTCGATGGCAACCTTACGATCTTCGTGGATATCGCTGACTCCGATCCGTCAGAGACCAACCTCGCCAACAACCTGGCGTATAATTTCATCTACGTCTCGGAATCCTGTGGAGAATTAAAGGTGAAGGCCTCCTCCGACAAGCAGAAGTACGTGGGTGGCGTTGACGATTACGCCGATATTGCCGTCAAGGTCACCTATCTCAACATACCCATTGAAGGCGCATCCGTTTCCGCTTACGTGATTGCTCCGGATTTTACCAATACCTCCGTAATGATAAACGAATCCTCCCGGGGGACTTACGTGGGCAGATATTATTTCACTAACGTCTCCGCCCCCGGGACCTATAGGATTGTTGCCATTGCCATCAAGGCAGGCTACCTTAATGGCCAGAACCACGACTCGAAGAGTTCTTCCTCGATTCACCAGGCGCAGTGACTGGTGTCTCAATCGCTCCATCGTTGGCAGGAGCTGGCGACACAGTCCTCTTGGAGATAGCGGCTGTTGGCGGAGCGGACAGGATAACGCTTCGCGGAGCGAGGAACGGAGCAACATACAGCCTCCAGCTACACGATGATGGCACGCACGGCGATGTTACGCCCTCCGACGGTACGTATTCAAATGCGATACAATCGAGCGAGCTGAGGCCAGATTCCTACATTGCGGACATCTCAGCGGGAAGCGTCACTTACGAGACGCGGGGTGTGCTTTGTGCGTTCCCCGAGGACTCAGTAATGGTTGACTCTTCGACATTCTCCGGCCCGGGCTGCGCTGCGAGTGTCGTTTCCGTGGCGACAAACCTCACACTGAACTTCACCCTTGCCATCCCAATTCAGGACGCGAGCATCATCATCGTGGAGCACAGGACGGTTGCGGACGGCAAGAGCTACGAGATTGTCGCCGACGGCAGGATAACCGCCTCGATGGTCGTCGCCACCATGATCATCCAATACACAGCTGTCGACATCCCAAATGGGGTTGCCGAGAGCGAAATGGTCCTCAATGTCTACAATCCATATATCCAAGGATACGAGTCGTGTGAACCAACGGGGGTGGATACGCTCGGCGATGAGTTGTGGGGTGACATCGAGCACTTCAGTGACTTCCTGGTTTCCAAAGTGCCCGTGCGCTTCGGAGTGCCAGTCCTCGAGGGCTGGAATCTGATATCCGTACCCATAACCACCAGCGCCGCCAACATCGCCGACCTCCTCAACGACTGCGGAATGGGAACCCAATGGGACTATGCAATGTACTACGATTCTTCCGATGCCCAGAACCATTGGAAGAAGTATTACACGGGCTGGCCGTCGTCGTTCAATGACCTTGAGGTCATCCCAGCGGGAGCCGCGTTCTGGCTGCGCGTTACCGCGCCAGGTGACGGCCTGATAGTCGTGGAGGGGGACATCCCGGCGTCGACAACTGTAGCGTTGCACATAGGCTGGAACATGGTGGGATACATGGCGCGTGACGATTCGTCATACACCGTTGGCCAGTTCAAGGTAGCGACGGGTGCCACAGTTGTCGAGGGATTCGATATCGGTGAGCAGTATCGCACTGGCTCGAAGGCGGACGGGGATGTAATGCACCGCGGCGAGGGCTACTGGGTTTACGCTCCGACGGACACCGTGTGGACGGTCGATTGGTGAGAAGTGAATCCGTCGGACGCATCATCCCCCGCCGCAAAATGTATTCATTGACCTGTCAACATCGAGTTCACCACCAGGGCCATGTGCTCCGTGTCGGGTTGGGTGAAGATAAACCTGTCCAGGACGCAGCTTACCTGGTAAACTTCCAGTCAGAGCACGGCGAAGGATACGGCATGCCAAGTGCGTGAGCGGCCTCCTTGGCTTCAGATATGCGTGCGTCACGGTCAGGGGACCCGAATTTCTCGGACGCCGCAGCCAAGTCGTGGAGGGTCAGCGCCAGTTCCGGCGCGTGCTTGAGGGACTTGAATATGTTTTTGGCGTCCTCCAGGTAGCGCATAGATACTATCCAGTCGTCCCTCCTCGCCGCGAATGCACCGAGCAGCCTGAACAGGCGCCCCTTTGAGAGAACGTCGTTCGTGGGAAGACGCTGCATCGATGCCTTGAGCATATCTTCAGCCTTGGCTGTGTCGGCTCTGGCCAAGTACAGCTTTGCGGAGGCAAGGCAACAAGCCGAGGCCTCCGATGAGGCTTGCTGCGCTGCAGCCCAGTCCGCATCCATGTCCACGACCTTGCCTGCCCGCGCCAACTCGCCAGCAGCCACGAGGGCGCTTGCCAAATCGGCCCGCGCCTGGGCAAGCTCCCCGCGGTTCTCCCTGGCACCCCGTATCTCCGCGACAATTTGGTACGATTGGACGGCTTCGCCGAATCTGCCCCTGAACAGGGCGTCTTGGCCGGCCAACGTGTTCGCTGCTGCATCGATAACCGGGTCGTTAGCTAGCTTCGCGAGCGTCGAAGCCCTCCTCATGGATCTCACGGCCTTATCCCAGGAACCCATCCTCCACAGGGCGAAGGAGAGGTTGACGGATGTCATGGCGAATCTGACATCGCCGGTCCTCCTGAAGATGTCCGAAGCCTCGCCCCATAGTTCCACGGCTTTGTCGAGCATCCCCCTGTTGTATTCTAGGGCGGCGAGGTTGTTGAGCAGCGTCCCGCGCATCCTGGCATTGTCTTTCATGCCTGACAAGGCGCTCTCGAAATGCTCCTGAGCCTCGTCATGGCGCCGTTGCAGCATGCGCATGTTGCCCATCGTGACGCGGCAGAGCCCAAGCAGTTCCGCTCCCCCCGACTTCGCCGCAAGCGCGATGGCCCTCACGGAACGCCTTTCCGCCTCGTCCAGCTCGCCTGTGCGAAGGTGGAGGGTCGCCAGTTCGTCCTCGATGCGCGCCGCGATGTCTGGCCTCCTTTTTGGCAGCCGTTTCAAAGCCTTAGAGTACCAACCTTTGGCGGTGGCGTAATCCCTCTTGGCGAGGTTCACCGAGCCGATCCTTGCAAGCGTCTCCGCCTCGAAACCGGGGATGCGCTTCCCCATAGGCAGCGCGCGTTCGAAGCAGCCAATCGCCTCAGGCCATCGAGCCCTCTGCCTGTGGACATTTCCCTCAAGGGTGAGCATGCGAGCCTTCTCGGGCGCATCTGCGCCTTCCTTGGCCAAACCTGACAGCAACCTCTCCAGAGCCGCAGCTTTGCCGCTTTTCAGGAACTCCTCGCCGCGGTCCAAGAGGAGGCTGATGCATCTCGCTGTGTCGCCTGAAACGGCATAGTGTTCGCAGGCCTCGATGCCGTGCTCCGAATCCGACCACGTGGCGAGGATGGCTTCAGCTATCTTGCGATGGCCGCGCTTCGACGCAGCCTTGGACGGCGGCCCCGAGTCTCCGAGAGGGTGAACGAAATCGCCACCGCGGACCATGAATCCTTCGTTCACGAGGCTGGATACAATCTCGTACCCGATGCCCAGCGCAGCCGTCTCCCCTATATGCACCGGCCTGCCGAACAGCGAGAGCAGAGCCAACGCGTCGCGCTCCCTGGCGTTCATTGCTTCGGTGGCGCCATGCCCTCGTTTGGCCGCTTTTCCGTCCCACAGAGCGACGAGCCCGGGGTTGCCCCCGGACATCTCGTAAGCCCTCCCTGGCGCCGGATGTCCGCACCGCTCGGCAAGGTCCGTCGTATCCCCCCGTGCAAGCGGGGCGAGTTCGAGCCTCCAGCGCGGCAAGTCTCGCTGTGTCCGGCCTTCGAGCCCGATTAGTATGACGCTCGCGGCCGGCACGCCGGCAATGGATTTGGCCAGTGCAAGCAGCGCATCTCCATCCTTGCACAGCCCGCAGTCGTCGAGAACGATGAATGCTTTTTCATCCAGATCCTCAAACAGATTCACCACGCGCTGTGGTGCGACGATGCCATCGATCCTCAACAGGTAAGCCAGCAACTCTCCCGCCGGGGCGGGCAGAGCTTCGGAAAGCGACGATAGCGCCCCCCTCAGGCTCCTGTCCTGCTTGAACGACCAGTAGAACTTCACAGCGGGCTCGCCCGCCGACGCGAGGAACGCGAGCGCCAGCGAGGTCTTGCCGATTCCTGGCCCGCCCTCTATCGTTCCGAGTCCAGCCGAGCGCGCGTTTTTTTGCAGACACCTCAATTCATCGTTCCGCCCGATGAAATGTGCCGGTGGATGGGGGATGTCGAGCCTGCGCGGCATCACCCCGGGCACTGACATCGCGGCCGCCGCTCTTGCCCCATCGTCTGTCAGGAAGTAGCAATACCGCTTGCGCCTCGCGCCCTCGACCCTGTGCTTCCTGGCCTTCGCGATTCCCGATTCAATCAGTTCCCTCATTATCCTCGGCATGTGGTTTTTAGCGACGCCCACGGCGTCCGCTATCCCCTCCTGCGTGACCTGGCTGGGCTGCAGGTAGTCGTCGCTCAGGCGCGACAGTGGCGCGAGGTGCGCGACTATCTTCGCCTCGGTGGGATTGAATGGGCCGTTCGCTCTCACGTTTCGTAGTTGATTTCTAAATATAAAAACATATTTATTTATTCCACACCACCAATATATATTTAATGTTGTGCATATTGTGAGATAACGGAGGAGCTTTAAATACGGACAGCGGCATTTATTCCATGGTGAAATCAATGACACGCATCAGCGCACAGCGGGGAGACTGCGCGGAAACCACTCGGGGGTTGGAGAGAAGGAAGACGGGAATCTCAATCCTCATTTCCATGGTTCTGGCAATATCTGCGTTCATACCGGCGATGAACGCCGGCGCCGGGACGATGACTCACCAATTACATCGTCGTACGTGGCGCACGCGCCGATACGGATTAACTCGAACGCGGAGTTCGCGAGCATGGCCGCGGCGGAGGGGTGGGACGGCGCAGGTCTGCAAACAAGTCCATACATCATCGAGGGTTATGAAATAAATGGAACCGGACATGGCATTTGCATATACATTGGGAACACCTCATGTTATTTCGAAGTGAGGAATTGCTCTCTGCACGATTCAAGCGACAACTATGTGGAATATTACTATGATAGCGGATTAGTGCTTTTGAACGTCCAGAATGGCAATATTTTCAACAACCTTCTTCTTTCGAGCAACCGGTACGGCATCTACGTACAAGCATCCAATAACAACACAATCGCTAACAACACCGTTACAGCGAACGACCATTATGGGATTTATCTGTACAATTCATACTGCATTACAATAGTCAACAACCAAGTAAACTCAAACAAGTATTTCGGGATATACCTCTACAATTCAGGCGACTCCATCATCGCAGGCAATACGGCATCGAGCAACCAGAAGGGCATCTGGGTATACTACTCTTGTGGCAACAATACAATCACTGGCAATACAGTTACCCTCAACAACAATCAAGGGATAGAAATCGAAAATTCTGATGGCAACCGTATAGCAGGCAATACGGCGACATACAACAGTGATGGCATCCTACTAACCTTGTCCAGCAACAACACAATAATCAACAATATCGCTTCGAATAATGAACATACCGGCATCTACTCCACCGGGAACCACAATAACACAATTGACTCCAATAACGCCTCAAGCAACATGGCATATGGCATATACCTTGTAAACTGTATCAATCATATCATCAACAAAAATTCATTATTCGCTAATGAGGCATATGGTATTCACTTCTCTGGCTGGAGCGATAATAACACCGCCGTTGATAACATCGTTTCAAACACAGGGCACTCTGGCGTGCACGTTAGCTTATCGAGCAATAATATTATTACAAGAAATATCCTTCAAAATAACCAATGGGCCGGTATTTCCATACATAGGGCAAATGGCAACAAAATTGAGAACAATAGTATAATCTCGGGCGGTAATGGTATATTCCTCCTCTATTCAGTGAACTCAACCATCATCAACAATTCCATTTCAAACAATATTGACGATGGTATAAGACTTTTAACCTCCGTTGGCTCCATTATCTCGGATAACGTACTTTCATGGAATTCAAACAATGGCATCCAACTCTATTCATATGGCAATTATAACAACAGCATTTATCAGAATATTGTGTCGAACAACACATATGGGATAAGCATCGACAATGCGGGTGATTTACCTCCTGGCAATATAGTTTACCACAACAATATCATGGACAATCTAAATCAAGCAATTGACGGCGACAATAATTCCTGGGACAACGGCTACCCATCCGGCGGCAACTACTGGTCCGATTACAATGGCGCGGACGTTTATTTCGGCCCGAACCAGGACATATCCGGCTCCGACGGAATCGGCGACACACCGTACGTAATCGACGCGGACTCGCGGGACAACTACCCCATGATGGAACCGAACGGAGCCTTGCCGTTTCCTGATATTTCCATCTCTCCCTCGGATATCTCCATTTCCAACACCGGGGATTGTCCGTGCCAGTGGGACGAAGTGATCATTGATGCGAATGTACACAATATCGGCTCTTTGAACGCCACCTGCACCGCTTCCATCTACCTCGATTCCGTGAGCGAAGAGAGCCTCATCTACCGGGAATTCGAGGTTTCCGTGCCAGCTGGTGGCTCCGCCCTATTATCCCATGACTGGCTTGCCAACGTCGCAGGGAACCACACCATCATAGTCAACATCACGGATTCGAACCCGCCAGAGGAGAACCTGGCCAACAACCAGGCGTCCAAGGACATTTACATCTCGCAGCCCTGCGGCAAGCTTAAGGTCAAGGCGAGCTCCGACAAACAGAAGTACGTCAGCGGCATCGACGACCATGCTGGCATCGTGGTCAAAGTCACGTACCTCGGGGAGAAAATCCCGGGGGCGTCAGTCTCCGCTTGGGTGATAGACCCGGACGGCGGGAACTCCTCAGTCCAGATGACAGAAGCCTCCCCGGGGATATTCTTGGGCAGCTATCCCTTTTTGGTCGGGTCGGCCGGTGGAACCTATAGGATTAAAGTGATCGCAAGCAAACCAGGATATCTCAACGGCGAGAACGACGACTCCAAGGACAAGTTCTTCCTTGATTCGCCGGTTGCGTTGACGGCCGTGGCGGTGACGCCGAGCGTCGCGCTCGGGGACGACACCGTACGCGTTGAAGTGACGGGAACCGGGCAAATGCTGGGTGTCCTGCTCCGCGAGGTTTCCGGAGATGTGGTGTACTCCGTTCCGCTCTACGACGATGCGACACACGGAGACGCTGTGCCCTCCGACGGCAACTTCACGGTCGAAATATCGGTGGACAAGCTAGCACACCGCGAATATGTCGTGGATGTGCTCGCAGAGGAAGCCACCTACAATGCACGGGCTGGCGTCAGCATCGCCCCGTCGGATTCAGTCATGGTGGATGCGATGGCGTTTTGGACCAGTGGCGGAGATATCACTATTGCGTCGCCGGAGACGAACATGACCCTAGAACTGTCGCTGGCCTGCGATGTTGTGGATGCCAGCTTGGTCATCTTCGAGCACAGGATGGCGGACGCGGGAAAGCATTACGAAATCGTGGCGAGCGACGACGTGATGGTCGCGATGGAATTGGCCACGATGAGCGCCACGTACGTCGGCGAGGACATACCGGTTGGCGTGGATGAAGAAGACATGCGGTTCAACTTTTACAACCCGTACATAAGCGGGTACGAACCTTGTCTGCCCGGCGGGGTGGACACGGACGGCGACGTGGTGTGGGGCGACACAGAGCATTTCAGCGAGTTCGTCACCTCCGAAGTTCCCGTGAGGTTCGGGATGCACGTGCAGAATGGATGGAACCTGCTATCTGTGCCGATAACGACGGACGCTGCCGGCATAATAGAATTGCTCGACGATTGCGGCATGGGCACGAAATGGGATTACATCTTGTACTACGACTCCGCGGACGCCGCAGACCATTGGAAGAGGTACTACACTGGCTGGCCGTCGTCCTTCAACGACCTCGCCATCATCCCGGCAGGGGCGGCGTTCTGGCTGCGCGTGACCGACCCGGCCGACGGACTGCTCGTCGTCGACGGCAGACTTCCCGGTCCCCATTCGATACAACTGCGTGCGGGCTGGAACATGGTGGGCTATCCGACCCTTACCAAGGGTGTCTCCGTGGCCGTTGCTCTCTGGGGTACGGGTGCGACGATGGTCGAAGCCTTCGACCAGGCAGCGCCTTACGGAACGAGAGCGGTGGGACCGACGTACGTCATGAAACCTGGCGAGGGATACTGGATATACACGGCCACGGATTCAATTTGGACGGTGAATTGGTGATTCAACCTGACAGCAGGGGGGATACTGTGTACGCCCGTAGTTTGCAGACGAATGGCCTGGGTAGAGAATTATTTAAGGAGTGACGTGTGATATCTGAGCTTGTGAAACGAGCGGATAGGAAACGTCACTTGGAGGTGGACGGAGGAGTGCCCGAGCACGTTTGTGGGGGGTGCCATAAAAAAATATTAGCCCACACAGATAGATGTCGAAATAATGCGTCACTGTAATTTTTTCATCTCTCCTTTCACAGCCTCCACCATATCCTTGTTTCCAAGTTTTATATATAGTTCCATGGCCTCACCAAAGTGTTTTTTTGCCTCTTCGGATCTGCCCATCTCATTTAACATCATACCATAATGGAAGTGAGCCAGGGCTGTCATACTCATAAAGTTTGCTTCTGATGAGAACCTTAAAGCTTTTTTAAAATGCTTCTCACTTAAATTCCAATCCTCTTTAATTTTATAGATAGAACCATAAACTAGATGAAGATTGGATTTTAAATTAATTTCATTGTAATTATCAGCGACACTTGCCGCTCTATTACAATACTCTAAGGCCTTGTTTAGGTTTTCGGTATCCCTATAACATTCTGCGGCATTAATTAGGGCTGAAGCTAAACCGTTAATATCCTTAATTTCATTTGCCAGTTTTATGGTTTTTTCATGTAATTCTATTGCTTTCTTAAACTCGCCATTACTGAAATATAAAGCACCGAGATTTGTGTAGGCTCTGGATAGCGAGTATTTATTCCCTATTTGTTCGCATATGGTAAGTCCTTTGATTTGGTACTCAATTGATTTACCAATCTTTCCTATTGTAAACATTACTTCGCTCATTGTACTATATATTGCCGCCGTTGTAGTGCCATTTCCACCTTTTTTAGAGTATTCTAGGCCGATCTTAAGAGTCTCCAGTGCTTTTTTAACCTCTCCTTTTCTCAATAAAACCAGACCGATACCCCAGTGTGCTGTTGCAATTCCGTTTAGATCTTTAATCTCTTGTGTTATTTCGCGGACTCTTTCGTAATTTTCAAGAGCAATATCCCATTTACACATCCCCATCATTATTACTCCAATTCTCCTGTAGGCTATTGCTTCCCCAGTGTTTTTATTAATTTTGCCAAATAAATCAATAGACCTACGATAATCATCTAATGCTTCATTTAATTTCCCCTGCATCTCATAAATGTATGCTCTAGCTAATAAAATTTCAGGTATGTGCTCTGGATCAATGGATTCAAAAGGCACTCTCTTTATGGTTTCCTGAACTTCCTGCCAATATCCCGAAAATATTAATTTCCTGCAAGTCTCAATGACTAGTTCAGCCGCTTTGTTGTAATCTTCGGCCAATATAAAATGATGCTGAGATTCCAATGCACTCTGTGGTGTGTCTGGCACTTCTTTTTGATAATATTTCGCTATTTCTTTATGGTATTTCTTTTTCCTTTGCTTTGGGATTTGAGAATATGAAAAATCTCTAACTACATCATGAATATCACAGACCTCTCCAGAAATCTGAAGTAATGATTTTTCCACTAGTGACTCGATTATATCGTATCCAATGTCTTTGGTTCCCGTGATCTCCAGGTACGCTACGGGATAGATGGGAAATCTAAAAACCGAGGCAATTTCAAGAATCTTTCTCTCCTCGGGGGTAAGACGGGCGAATACCTCGTCCACAATGTACTTCTTCACAACATTTTGAGTTTCAACCTTTTCTTGTCCCTCCATCAACTCTAAGAACAGCGGATGGCCTTTGGTAGCATCGTGCAACATTTTTCCTTTGATGCCTACGATGCCCCTCCCTGCAAGGAGCTCCATGCTGCTCTTTTTATCTAATCCCTTGAGGATAACCTCTTTCACTCGCTTCCCCAAAGTGACTTCTCTTTCGTCATAGAAGAATCTCGGTATTTCCCGCCCCATGACAATCATCTTCGTTCCACTCACCGATTCGAGGAGTTGCCTCAAAGCACCAAAAAGATGGGTTATTTCCTTATTGTCCTTTACCTTTTGATAATCATCAAAGACAAATAAGGCATTGAGATAATCAAGATCTTTAGTCAGTATTTTTAATATTTCATTTAAGTCAATCTTATCTTTGGCGTGAAGGTTTGCATTTAAGGTTCCACGATTCACTTCAGCGAGGAAATCTCCCATTCTAGTGAGTAGGCTCCTTAAGGTTGACCATTCATTTAACCTATGCCAAAATATGTGCATCGATTCTTTGGGGTTTTCAATCGCTTTAGACACAAAGGCGGTCTTGCCGATTCCCGCAATGCCGGATACAACCAGCACCCTATAAGTATCTGACTGCAACCAGGCTTCGAAGGCTTTTAATTCTTTCACCCGGCCATAAAAAATTCTAAACTCCGGAACATGATCTGCAAAATCTACATACCGAGAGAGTTCCAGACCGATTCTAAGAGATGCGGCCGCTCTAATCCCGGCATCTGTGAGGAAATACGCTTTTTTCCTTCTCTTATTTCCCTGGATGTGGAGAACCCTTTCGTCAACAAACCCATTCTCCTTAAGTTTCTTCACCGTTGTAGATACCTTTGGTAAAGCAAGACCAGTAGCTTTGGCAATTCCTTCCTGGGTAATTGAAGGAGGAACTTCGATTATTTCTTTAAATCTATTGAATTTATTAAGATGAAGAAGGATTTTCTCCATTCGGCTGAGCTTGAGTTTTCTGCTAATCATGCTTTCTCGCGCTATAATCCCATTCATAGTATAAAAGCAAATTTGTACACTTTTGTGCAATTTAAATTTGTTAAAAAAGGGTAAAAGTTGGGTAAAAGTGTTCGGGGGATTTAAATAGGCCGCTGTTCACTATATTTTCGATAGAGTAGGGGCATAAAAAAAATCTAGCCCCCTCCTAGGGAAAAAATGGCAGAGGTGAATAATATGATGATGAAAATGGCAGTTAAGTATTTTGTGATCTCAGTCAGCTTATTTGTGGTTACGTCGGCATTTGGGTGTTCCATGTCTAACAAAAGCACGTTGGAGCAAATAGAAAATAATTCTAATATTGCATTAGACCAAATACCAACACCTGAGGATGTTCAAAAAGCGTTCAACAATTTGCAACGTTTTAAAACCGTCATCGGTGATTGGGCGGATGAAGGAGTAAGGTTTTCCCTAGGGAACATTGCCTTTATGGATGATAAAATCTTATACAATTTTATTGATAAAGAGCACCAAAGGTTACAGCCTGAAATAGATAAAAATATGACGCGAAAGGGCGTAGTTGTAAGCGTCTCACTTCTGGAGGCAAATTATGTAAGGCCGATAGGCAGGAGTCCGCTTTCTCACGCTTCAAATTATTTTATCGGAAACGAACCCAGTAAATGGCACACGGGAGTAATAGACTATGAAAGGATAATTTATCCAAATATTTATAACAACATAGACTTAGAATATTATATCGTAGATGGTAACCTTGAGTACGATTTTACTATTCACCCAGGCGGCAATCCCTCTGACATCAAAATGCACTATCAAGGCATGAATTCTTTAGAATTGGAAGAAAGTGGCATACTAACCGTCCAAACGAGGTTCGGAAGTTTTCAAGAGACACGCCCCCACATTTATCAAGGTGCCAGAGCAAATGTTATTGGTGGTAGATTCTCTCTACAGGATTGCATCATTTCGTTTCATGTTGGAGACTATGACAGAACCCAGACGTTAGTCATAGATCCATTAGTGTATTCGACTTATTTAGGGGGTTCAAATTATGATTACCAGTATAAAGGATTAGTAATGGATTCCAGTGGGAGACCAGTAATTGCAGGAGTTGCAGAATCTGCAAACTTCCCTGTTACTGGAGGGGGGTACCAAACTATCAACGCAGGTTTCAATGATGTATTTGTAAGCGTGATGTCATCTGATCTAAGCACATTGATATACTCCACATATCTTGGCGGCTCAGGATATGACCTTGCAATGGATATGGTGTTAGATTCTAACGGTAAGCCGGCAATCACGGGATATACAACCTCCACGGATTTTCCTACAAGTGTTGGAGCGTACCAAACCGCTCTCGTTGGTAGCAATGATGTATTTGTGAGCGTGTTGTCATCTGATCTAAGTGCGTTAGAGAACTCCACCTACCTCGGTGGAACCGGAGTTGACCTGGGAAAGGGTTTGGTATTAGATTCATTTGATAGACCTATAATCAGTGGGTATACAGATTCTACAAATTTTCCGACAACTGTCGGTGCCTTTCAGACCAATCATGCCGGCGGTACTTATGATGTATTTGTGAGCGTGCTGTCATCTGACCTTAGTACCCTAGA
The DNA here is from genome assembly GCA_036795795.1 of Thermoplasmatota archaeon. Taxonomy (GTDB): domain Archaea; phylum Thermoplasmatota; class Thermoplasmata; order SG8-5; family DAIRED01; genus DAIRED01. The sequence continues at coordinate 18,229 of DAIRED010000011.1, forward strand.
TGGGTCCACATATCTCGGTGGATCTGGTGTTGGTGCCTCGGGTAGCGATTACATGGAAGGTGGTATAGAAGTGGATTCAAATGGCAGACCAGTAATTACGGGATATACACGGGCTCTAAATTTCCCAACCACCATTGGTGCGTATCAGCCAGCTCTCGTCGGTCAGGGAGATGTATTCGTGAGCGTACTGTCCTCTGATTTGAGTACCTTGGAGAATTCTACATATTTAGGTGGTTCATCTGGTGATGAAGGATGGGATATAGTACTAGATTCAAGCGATAGAGCGGTAATTACTGGGCGTACAAGTTCTGCAAATTTTCCGACAACTGTCGGTGCCTATCAGACCAGTCATGCCGGCGGCACTTATGATGGGGTTGTGTGTGTTCTCTCTTCCGATTTAAGTACATTGGAAAGTTCAACCTACCTCGGTGGTGCATTAGATGATTATGGGTATGGGTTAACATTGGATTCAAATGGCAGACCGATGATTGTTGGGGAAACCTATTCCTCGGATTTTCCGATTACCAGCGGTGCCTGCCAAACCAATCTAGCCGGGAACAATGATGTATTTATGAGCAGGCTATCATCAGATCTTAGCACGCTAGATTATTCCACCTACCTCGGTGGCTTAAACTATGATTTCGGAAGAGATATCGTGTTAGGCTCCAATGGCAGACCTGTGATCAGTGGTATTACACAATCCACGGATTTCCCAATCACTGGGGGGGCATACCAGACATCTCACGCTGGCGGCTCTTATGATATATTTGTGAGTGTTTTTCCCAGCATCAGCGGTGGGCCAATGGTCGTCAACGCCTATGCTGACCCGAATCCGACGAATGGTGCATCTTCGATTACCTTGTATGGAGAACTCTCAGACAGTAACAACGTGACTGGAGCTGAATATTTCATCGATGTGGCAGGGAATAATGGAACTGGCCTATCTATGATTCCTTTAGACGGAAACTTCAATTCTCCGGCTGAGACCGCTTACGCTGCTATCGGTATCGTTGCCCTTGGGTGGCTTCCTGGCGAAGTGCATATTCTATACGTTCATGGGAAGGACGAAACGAACAAGTGGGGCGGATTTTACAGCGTCCGGATTTACGTCGGAACTGGATACTACCTCCATGTGGAAACGTCGGTCGGAACGGCGAACAGCTTGCTGACTGCGAAGCCGAACAGCGCCGGCATTCAAACGAACCAGACGAGCGACATAGCTACTGCGGGGCAATATAAGGTGGGCGTGGGTTGGCTGAGCGCGCAATATGCGAGCGCGACAGATGTCGGGGGCACGTGGCATTATGTCCTACATGGTTACGAAACGAGCACGCTTGCCGCAGGTTACATCTATGCGAAGGTTTACAAATACGATACGATGACTCGCGTCAACCCGAATCCGACCCAGTGCCCGACAAACGTCAACGGTAAAACATCGTTTAGCATTTTCGAGTGGAGTGAGACCGTCCCCTCGGTCACCATCCTGGGCGGCGACAGGATATACGTCGAAATTTGGTTGAATGCTACGGCAGGCGGAGGTGGCAGCAGCGTAACGCCGTACACATACTCGGGAGTGACGCAGGCAGGAGGTCCGCACGACGCATATTTCTGCGATGTCGATGACAACTCGCAGGCGGAGCTGGCAACGCCCAACTTGATGACTGAGTTGACCAATGGCGAGTACGTTTCAATATCGAGCTCTAACGATTCA
>DAIRED010000012.1:0-17910 GCA_036795795.1 Thermoplasmatota archaeon
AGGCTTCGCCTGACCGCGGAAGGACGAACGGTCGAACGAACGGCCTCGTCAACGGAAGGGGGCGCGTGAACGGCCTCGTCGACGGCTTGGGCCAGACCAACGGCAGGGGCGATGGCCTAGTCAATGGCAGGGGACGCACGAACGGCTCTGGACGAACCGCCGGGGCTGTCAACGGGCGTGGAAAGACGAACGGGCGAATCAACGGCCTGGTCAACGGGCGCGGAAGGACCAATGGAAAGGTGAATGGGCAGGTCAACGGGAGTGGAAGGACGAACGGGCGAGTCAACGGCCTAGTCAATGGCAGGGGCAGCACGAATGGCCTCGTCAACGGAAGGGGGCTCATCAATGGCACCGGACGCATCAATGGCCTGGTCAACGGGTTGGGACCGTCCGGAGGGCTCACGAACGGGCTCGGCCTCGTCAACGGCTCCGGCCTGGTGAACGGCATGGGCATGATAAACGGCTCCGGGTTTGTCAACGGCAGCGTGACTGTTCCCAGGAGGGAAAGGCGCGCGGAGGGAGGCCAGTGGCACTGGATTGCCTTCGTGATGGCCCTGGCCGTCTTCGCGATGATGTTCTCTCCGATGCTCGACCTGGGCGGCACGCGTGGCGGCGCCCTGGCGGTCGACGGCGACTTCGGGGATTGGGAGCGCGTGGCCGGCCACCGAAACGTCATGCTCGAGCCGTCCGGGAGCCTCGACGTGCAAATCGACACGGTCAAGGTGGGTTACGAACCGCCGAAGCTCTTCGTTTACGCCTCCGTCAGAGGGCGAGCGCTGGCAGGGAGGAACGAGCCCGGGTTGAACGCGACGGCGTCGCTCTACGCGTTCGTCGACGCTGACAGGGATGCGAATACTGGATACTCCATCGGCGGCATCGGGGCCGACAACCTCTTGGACGTGAGCGGCTGGCGCGGCGACAGGGAGGGCGCGACACTCAAGACCTTCGACCATTCCAGGGACCGGAACGACTGGCTGGGATTTGACTCCGGAGCCGCCGCCAGCGCAGCCATCTCCAACTCGGAGATCGAGGCGGAGGCTTTCATCCCTGGCAACAACACATCCCCGCTCGTCCTTGTCTGCATGAGCGATGGCGGAGGTTACACTGGAAAAGCCGAATCTCCGATATCGCCGGGGTTGCCGGTCGTGACCGCATTCGAGCGCGGTCCGTCCGTGGCGTCGTTGGCGGCGCCCGGCGCAGCCGAGCTGCAGCGCATCACATTGCACTCGTCCGGAGGCGCGGCAGAAATCTCTGGGCTGGCGTTCGACGGCGTCGGCGACGCTCCGAGCGCTGTGAGCGCCACGTCCATCGTCGTGGCGCGCGCCGGTGCCGCCTCGGAGACCGTAGGGTTCACCAGCGCTCGCGCCGGAGATGCCCTCACGTTGTCCTTCAATTCGCCATTGTCCATGGGCAACGATGAGCTCGCCAACCTCACCATATCAGGAGACGCCGGAGCTGGAGCCTCCTTGCCGAACACGACGGGAATATCCCTTCGAAGCGTAGCGAGGGCGGATGCGGGAGACGCGCGAGTCACGCAGCTCGCCCCGGCTACAATATCGATAGGCCAGTGGGATGATGTGCGGATTGACGGCGCCTTTGCGGACTGGGAGGCCGTGCCCAGGACTGCGGATGCCGAGGGCGATGTCTTCACGACCGTCGGCGGCGGCCTCGTCGCTAACATGAACGTCGATTTGATTTCGTCGGCATTGCTCGACTCCGGCGACTTCCTCGTCCAAGTCTCCGGCACCATCCTGGGAGGCCTGGACTTCCCGTCTTACGTGCTGAGGCGCGGCGCTGCCCCCCAACCCGTCTGGAACGACTCGGACGACGACAGGGACGGCGTGCCGAACGCCGACGACCTTATGCCTTTCGATTTCGACAACGACGGCGCCAATGACTCTTCGGAGGGCGGTGACATGGACGGGGACGGAGCAGTGGAATGGCCCCACGGCCCAGATTACTGGCTCAACACAACCATACCGGCGGGATTCCCACCTGAATACGTAGGAGGGGCGCGTTCGCTTTACGTCGGGCCGATTTCGGAGCGCGAGATGCTCGGCGAGGACACCGTCATCCTCTGGATAGACTACGACGGAGACCCGTCGACCGGCTCCCCCGCCCCCGGCGGGTTTGGCGCCGACTTCGTGGCCTTGGTGATCGGCCGCGCGGGTGCGGTCGGCGAGACCATCATCGCCTCGTACGATCCATCGCAGGGTGAGATTCCATGGCTGGACCTCGGAACGGCTTTCCCGGTGGCGAACGATTTCGGGTTGCTTGAAGGCAGTCTCCCATCGTGGGCATTGGCGGCCGCGAGCGCCGTCTCCGTCGAGCTGCGGGACTCCGAAGGCAGCTCGGACGCGGGGGACGACCCCCTGACGTTGCAAGCTATCCCTTCTACGACCCGCTCCATCGCGGGGGACAACGTCGTCATCAACGAGCTGGTCGTCGTGCCGAACAATGCCGAGTGGGTCGAGCTGTGCAACCCGACCGCAGCGCCAATCAACATCGGTGGCTGGCGACTGAGAGTGGGAAACAACAACATCGTGACATTCCCTGCCAATACCATCCTGGGCGCGTTTGGCTCGGGCACTGAGTACTACGTCGCCACATTTTACGGCAACGGGAACGATCTGCCCAACGGCGGGGACACCCTGAGGCTGCAGTGGGATAGCCCCGGGCCTGGATGGACAACGCTCGACCAGACAACTTACACGGCGTTGGTCACTGGGCAGTCCTGGGCGCGATTCAAAAACGCCACCTTCGGGATGCCGACTGACACCGACAGCGACGCCAACGACTTCTACCGCTCGGTGGTCCCGACTTTCAGGGCTCCGAACGACAGGAGAGCCCCGACCATCGTCGTTTCGAAGGTAGGCGACGTGGCCATCGCCATGCCGGGCGACCCCATCACCTACGAAATCCATTACAACAACACGGGCGACGGCAACGCAAGGCATGTTTGGATTAACGACACCATTCCGGCGGGGACGACGTACGTGTCCTCAAGCGACCCGTTCTCGACCGTTTCCGGCCAGACGTATGGCTGGCACTTCACGCAGGTCGCGCCCGGCGACCACTCGCTCGAAGTGACCGTGCAAGTGAACGCCGGCGTTCCGACGGGGACTGTCCTGGTCAACACAGTGACCCTGGCATACACCGACCAGCTTTCGAGGCCGCGCAGCCCTTCGTCCGACTGGTACAACGTCACGGTGCAGGCTCCGCAACCCGAAATCACCGTCGCCAAGGTCGCATCGACGAGCACGGCCTTCGCCGGGGAAACCGTGACCTTCTACATCTACTACAACAACTCAGGACCGGGGAATGCGGGAGATGTCTGGCTCAACGACACGCTGCCTGTCGGACTGACGTATGTGTCCGGTTTCCCGGTGCCCTCCGTGTCCGGGCAGAGCGTGAGCTGGCACTTCACGAACGTCATTCCCGGGAGCCACTTGGTCGAAGTGCAGGCGGTCATCGGCTCCGCGGTCGCCGTGGGAACCACTCTTACCAATACCGTGACGTGCGATTACGAAGACTCGTCGGGCTTCGCCCTTCCCCAGACGACCTCGTCCGCATCGGTGACCGTTGACAACCCCCTGACCTCAATCGTGATAAACGAAGTGAGCGTGCGGCCCAGCAACGGGGAGTGGATAGAGCTCTGCAATCCGTCTGCCGTCGCCGTCAATATAGGCGGCTGGCGCGTCCGGGTCGGCGCGACCACGCTCTACACGTTCCCGGCGGGCACGACAATCGGCGCGTGGGGCTCGGGGAGCGAATATTTGGTCGTTGACCTGAGTAGCGCGGCGAACGATTTGCCAAACGGCGGGGGCACCGTGCGCCTGCAAAGGCGCGTTGGTCTCTTGTGGCAGACCGTGGATCAGACGACGTATCCCGCCTTCGGGATTGACGGACGATCATGGGCCCGTTTCAAGCACGAGGACACCGGCAAGCCCGTAGACACCGACGTTGACGCGAACGATTTCTACGTTTCGAACAATGCGTGGATAGTGCCCGAGGGACCCACCCGTGGCGGGGCGAACGACAGGCACCGTCCCGTAATCACGGTCGTTAAGAGGGCGAGCGTCACGGAGGCCGAACCCGGAAACGTCGTCATTTACACGATTTGGTATAATAATACAGGGGACGGGAACGCCAAGCGCGTGTGGGTCAACGACACGTTGCCCGCCGGCACGACGTACCTGTCAGCCACCCCGGCGCCGGTCTCAATCTCCGGACAGCTGGTATCGTGGTACTTCGCCACGGTGCTGAAGGGAACGACCAACAGCATCTCCGTTTCTATCCTGATTTCGAGCGAGCCGGCTGATGGGACCATAATATCCAATGCCGCCGACCTGTCATACCAGGACCAATTGCAGCGCCCTATGACTCCATCCCGTTCCTGGGCGAACGTGACTCTCAGGAGGCCCGCCATCCGCGTCGAGAAGGTGGCCGACGTGGCGGTCGTTCAGGCCGGCGGGACGATAAACTACACGATTTACTACAACAACACCGGAAGCAGAACCGCCGCGCACGTTTGGATAAACGACACACTCCCCAACGGGGTCGCGTACCAATCGTCGAGCGTGGCTCCATCTAGCGTCGCGGGCCTGACATACGGGTGGCATTTCACAAGCGTTGCACCAGGGGGGCACTCGCTGACAGTCACCGTCACCGTGAACGCGACGACCCCGAGCGGGACCATCACGAATTTGGCGAGGTTGAACTACACGGCATCGAATTCAAAACCTCTGACCGGGAGCTCGGACACCGCGCTCGTCGTTGTGCCCGAATACGGACCCGAGGGATTTGCCGTTGTCCTCCTAATCCTTCTCGGAATCGCATACCGGTCAAGGCGAAGGCGCGTAGCGATTTGACGCGCTGTTTTTCAACGCCTTTATCATATATATGATAAAGAGGAGGCGATTTTGCTATGAGGATGTGCGAGATCTTTCGAGGGGTTGCCGCATTTCCGGAATTAAGAATTCGTGCGCAAAATGCCAAAAAGGAAGGTCGGTTCGGACTAACTGTGGTTAGTCCTCCCGCCCCCGAGCTGCGGCTCGGAGCGTCGTATCAAAATCGCTGCAAGCGTGGTGCTCCCTTCTGTACCCGTTCCAAAAAGGAAGGGAGGGCTAGCCTTGTCAGAAGGGATGGGATGCACTCTAACAACTAGCCCAAAACCCCATTTAGACTATATGTGCGGTGGTATATAACCCTTTTTGCGAATCTATATATATACCCGCCCTGGCGCGTGGACATCCGTCAGAGATACCCCGACTTCTGCAGGGTCATGAGGTCCTCGGTGCTCAGCTTCTCGCCCTTCTTGAAGCGCTCGAAGATGGCCTCGGACTCCTGCTTCACGGTCTCCTCGTCCTTGACCTCGTGACCGCTCAGCTTCTGCCTGATGCCGGCGATGATCTTGTCGTAATCGTGAACCTGGCGGATGAGTTCGATGTGCTTCTTGTGCTCGTCGTCGGCTGCAATCTTCGCCTTGATGAACTCTTCCTGCGCCTTGTCCGCTTCCTTGCGGAGGGCGTCGCTCTGCTCGTAAATCTTCATCATCGCATCGTGCTCGTCCTGAGCCTTCTGCGCGAGCTCCTCAACCTGCTTGTGATGCTCCTCGGCAGTCTTCTTCGCCTCGCGGGAGTCGTTGAGGGCGGTCTTTATCTCCTCGTTCTCCTCGAGGAGCTTCTCCTTCTTCTTGATCTCCGCCTGCAGCTTTGAAAGGGCGTCGATGAGCTCGCGCTCCTTGTCCGGCGAGAGGACGGAGGTCATCTGCTGGAACTCCATCGCCTTGAGCTTCTTCTTCAGCATCCCGACCGATTCCGCGCCGCGCGGCGCGTTCTCGCGCTTGAGGTACATCAGCTTGTCCGCACAGTCGTTGACCTTGTGGTTCCACTCGTCCCTCAGGGCCTTCGCGACCTTGACCCCGTCGTTGAGCCTGTCGCGCTCGAGGCGGTGTTTCGTTGCCTGCTCGATGAGCTTGCGCACTTCTGCATTGAGGCGGTCCCTGTTGTCTACCCATCGCCGGGTCTCGTCATTCAGCCTGTCGCGGCTCTGCTTGTGCCGCTCGGCTTGCATGTTTTGTTTCTCGCGCTTATCCAAAAGCTCGTCGAGGAGTTCGTCCGCCATGTTCAATCCGCCTAGCCTCCCACCGGGGTGAGGAGGGCATCCAAGCTAAAAAATTACTGGGTATTAACACTTTCGCTCATCGAAAAAAAGCGAGATCGGGGGGCGCGGACCCACCGCGCCCCCCTTTGCCATCCCTAAGGGGCGGGAGGGTTTTGAGGCGGGGCCTGCTGCGGCGGGGCTGTAGGAGCCTGCTGCGGTTGCTGCGGCGGGACGAACTGCACCGCCGGCTTCCGTCCCCTCTTGATGAGGACGCGAATCACTACTATGGCCACAACGATTCCGACCAGTATCAGCACGCCGAATAAGTACGTCGTCGCCGGCGTTTTCTCGACTGTGATGTCCACGTCGTACGTAACGTTGGTAAGGTCATCGGTTATCACGACTATTGTGAACGCGGTCCCGTCGCTCGAGTCCACGGGGAATGTGTTGGAGTAGTGCGTAACCGGCGTGTCCTTGCTGTACAATGAGTAGTAATTGCTGGTTATTGTGAATGTGCTACCCTGCGCAAACAAGACCATAATCTCTCCGCTCCCCTGCACCTCGAATGAGTATTTCACATCCTCGTCCGAGCCAGCGCTGAGATGGTATTCGTGCCAGAAATCCGTCATCGTCAGGGTGTCCGTGGAATGATATCCACCCTCCGGCACAGTGAAGTCGTCCGCCATTGCAGGTGTTGCCAGCGTCAGCAAGCACACTAGCCCCATTGCCACTGCCGTCATAGTTCTGATTCCCAATCTCTCACCGGCGGTACATGGGGGTGCTGATATTTAATTTTGCACTGCCGGCGCGCCGTCGAGGTCAGAGGCTCAAACCATCTCGTGGAATTTGTAACCTGGCCTTCCGGACTCGAAACAATAGTGGATCTTGTTGAAGTTGGCCTTGAGCGCCTTGACGTCCTCCTTGACCTTCGACGGCGCCTCCTTGTCTATCGCGATGCGCCTGATGAGCCTCGCGACCTCCTTCATCTCGCTCGGGCTCATGCCGATTCGGGTCATCTCCTGCGCCCCCAGCCGGATGCCGCTCGGGCTCTTGGGCTTGTTGTCGCCGGGCAGCATGTTCTTGTTGGCTATGATGTTCGAGTCCTCCATCAGCTGAGAGATGACGGCTCCGCCGCCGTGCTCCCGGACGTCGACGGCTATTGTGTGGGACTCCGTGAAGCCGCGGTGCTCGCAAAGGACTTTGAACCCTTCCTCGTGCATTGCCTGGCCGAGCGCCTTCGCGTTTGTCACGACCGCTCCCGCGTACTGTTTCCCGAACTCGATGTGCTCCGCCAGCGATATGGCCAGCGCCGCCATCGTGTGCAGGTGGTGGTTGCTCGTCACTCCCGGGAAGACGGCCCGGTAGACGCGCTTCTCCGCGTCCTCGTCCCTCGGGTTGCCGACGATGAGCCCGCGCTGGGGGCCTGGCAAAGTCTTGTGGGTGCTTCCGGACATGAACTCCGCCCCTTCGCGCAGGGGGTCCTGGAACTTGCCTCCGGCGATGAGCCCGAATACGTGCGCTGCGTCGTACCAGACGTGGCATCCGACCTCCTGGAACGTGTCGCGGAGCTCCTTTAAGGGTGCCGGAAACAGGAAGACAGACTGCCCGAAAAGAGCCAGCTTGGGCTTGACATCGAGCAGCGTCTTGCGCGCCCCGTCGACGTCGATGACCATGTTCTCGACGTCGAACGGATAGGTGACCGTCGAAACCCCCCTCATGCCAACCGCGCCGAACTTCGCAGTGCTGATGTGCGCGCCGTGGTCGAGCGAGGTCGTTGTAATCGTGTCGCCAGGCTTGGAGAAGGCGAAGAGCATCGCCATGTTGGCGACGGTTCCGGATATGGGGCGGACGTCCGCGAACTTCGAGTCGAAAAGCTTGCGGGCCAGCTCCATCGCCTTGAGCTCGACCTTGTCGACGTAGATGTTTCCGTTGTAGTAGCGGTCGCCGGGCAGGCCTTCGGCGTAGCGGTCGCAGAAGTCGGAGACCATCATTTCGCGGGCCAGCGGGCTGATGAGGTTCTCTGACGCAATCATCGGGATGCTGTCCTCGAACCACTTGGTGTGCTCTTTGACCGTGTTGCGCACGAAATCTGCTTCGGCCCTCATGGACATTTCTTTCACCTGCATCTGCAAAGTCGGGGGGCTTAATAACGATTTTGAATGTTTGGCTTCTGGGCTAGAAACTGACGTTCGCTTTCAAGGTTTCCGCGACCGCCGCGTCGTCCAGCGCCTTTGCGAACTGCTCGTAAGACGTGTATGGTCTCCCCGCCATAATGCGCCTCGCGCGCTTCCTGCCAACGCCCGGAAGCGCCTCGAGCGCGGACATCGGCGCCTTGTTTATGCCGAGCCGCGTCTCGACGCAGTGCAAACTCTTCGGCCCCTGCCCTACCACGAGAGCATCCACGAAGCGGTCGAGCTCGGATTTGTATGGAAACTCGCAAAGGATCGGATACGAACCAGGTTGTCGGCCGAACGTCGAGCCACCGATGTTGACTTCCATGTAGACATCATGCAGGACGGTCCCCAAGGGGGCGACACGCGCCATCATCGGTTCGTCGATTTCCCGCCTCACGCGCTCCTTGAACTTCCTGAAATTCCCGTAGTGCTTGCGTGTGTTGAAATCCCTGACGCGCGGGGCGACCTGCCGGATATTGATGCGCCTGAGCATCATGCCGCTATCCAGGGTTTTCCTCAAGAATTGAAGGTTGAAATCGAAGGTCTTCTTTGTTTCCCCATCGAGGCCCGACAAGATGTTGATTCCGGGAAGGAGCTCGGGAAGTCCGTTTTTCCCTCGGCGCCCGCCGACGTCGTTGAGCATCTTGACCGCGAAGGCGACCTGATCTTCCGTCGCGTTGAGGTTGTTTGCCTCCTTAACCGCGGGGTCGGCGCTCTCCATGCCCAATGCCAGGACGTTCCCGGGCGTACAGTTTTCCACGAAGATTTCAGTCGCCTCGCGCGCCTCCCTGGGATGCGCTGCGATGACTGCGGGATTGGCATTGTCGAGGTGAAGCACCTTTAGGCTCGGCGCCGCCTTCCGGATGCCTTCGAACAGCTGGCGCAGGGCTTTGACGTTCGGGACCGGGGTTTCCGTCCGACCGACGCCCTCGGCCATGTAGCTGTAGATGCAAGCCTGGCCGCCGATGCGGTAGTTCTCTACGCCGATTTTTGCCAGCGCGCCGACCTCGGCGATTATCTCGTCCGGTGGGCGGAAATATGGCTTCCCGTACGACGGCTCGGAGCAGAAGCTGCAGCCGCCGCAGAAATATCGGACGCACCCCCTGGAAGTGTCGATTTCGGCGACGAGTGGCTGGGGGAAATCTGGATGCTTCCGGGCCAATTCGGCTCCAGCCAGCGACCACCGTTCCCATTCCTTCGGGGTCCGCCAGCGGTCCTTTGCACCCTCCCCGTTGGCCAAACCCCACAGAAGCGCGTCGAGGTCTTTCGTCGCGGTATGGTCGTAATTTTCGTACGCCTGCGGATCGTTGGAATACCTGACGGCGGCGCCGCCTATGACCTTCGTGCCGTTGAAGGAGTCCGCGGCGGACCTCCCCTCCCTCGCGCTGATGGGCATCCCTCGCAGGTATTTTCCCGGAACGATTGCCCCGTGTATCACGGCCAGCAAATCCACGCTGGGAAATCGGGCTCCATGCCGCCACTGGTCCACGGTGAGGTAGGCGACGTCCCATCCCGCGGAAACCAAGGCGCCGTACGAATACCTGGCCAGCGGGGACAGATACGGCGGCACGCCCAGCATCGCCGGTTCGTCGACGTAACCGTCCAGCAAGACCGCCTTGCGACCCATGAACGCCGGCATCCGATGCGCGGAGATATCCTTTTCTCCCGTTTCGTTCGCCGCAAACCAAATATGTCCCTTCGCCATGCTGTATCCGTGATTGAAATGGACGCGCACATCGCCGCAAAAAACGCACTCTTGAATGTTCTGGAAGGCGCCCCGGGGGAGAAAATCGTCGTCGTGTGCGACGACACGCTGATAAAGATAGGCAAGGCCTTCGCCGAGGGGGCGATGGATATCGGGATGTGGGTCCGTATCGTCATGCTGGATTCGAGCGAGACGAGGAAAGAGATTCCATCCCATCTTCACGAGATATTCGCATCGCAGAACCCGGACATATTCATCAACCTGCTCCGCGGAACTTCGGAGGAGACACCTTTCCGCATCAAGGTCACCAAGATGGAGACGCGACGCCGCGTGCGCCTGGGGCACTGCCCCGGCGTGACTCTGGACATGCTCACCGACGGCGCGCTCGCCCTCGGCTCGGAGGAGTACCGCAAGATGCAGATATTCGCCGACAAACTCATGCAGCACCTTGAGGGCGCAGTCACAATCCACTTCACCGCACCGAACGGAACGGACTTCACCATGAAGGTCAACGAGAGGCCGTTCTTCACGGACACGAAGGTCGACTGGAAGACCCTCAAATGGATGAACCTGCCAGTGGGGGAGGTCATATGCGCCCCCGTCGAAAACGAGGCGAACGGAACCCTCGTGTGCGACAAGGCTGTGGGCGGAGTGGGCAAGGTGTCCAGCGTCGTGAAAATCGCGCTCAAGGACGGGCGCGCAACGAGCGTCGAGAGCTCGGATTCGAAGTCCCTGCTGAAGATAAAGGACGCGCTCGCGACGGACTCGTGGTCCAACGCAATCGGCGAGTTTGCCTTCGGCATCAATCCGTCGGCGCGCTTCAGCGACGAGTTCCTGGAGGCGGAAAAGATGCACGGCACGTGCCACATCGCCCTCGGCAACAACCTCGACTACCCGAACGGCAAGAACGGCTCGTCCAACCACATGGATTTCCTCGTATTCAAGCCGACCATCAAGGTGAATTACATCACAGGCGAGGAGCGCATAGTGCTCAAAGAGGGTAACTTCCTGGTCTGAGCCGAAGTCCTTTTATACCTCCTCTCGTTACGAGGGTTCGGTCTGACGGCCATAGCGGCGGGGATACACCCGGTCTCATTCCGAACCCGGCAGTTAAGTCCGCCCGCGTTTGGCGTGGTACTGTTGTGCGCGAGCCAACGGGAAGCGTCGATCGCTGTCAGCCACTTTATTTCACTCGCGAGCGTGAGCCATGCCGAACAAGTTCGACCCAGCCAACAAAGCCAAGCTCGATTCGCCCGAGCGCAGGAAATACCTCGACCCCGACGCCATCGTCGAGATGCTTGGCGTCAAAGGCGGGATGTCGGTCGCCGACATTGGCTCGGGCTCGGGTTTCTTCACCATCCCTCTGGCTGGGCTCTGCGGTGGCGGCGCCACCGTGTACGCACTAGACATCTCCCAGGAGATGCTGGATGCGCTGAGGTCGCGCGCGAAGGGGATGGACAACATCCGCTACGTCCTCACGAAGGAGGATTCGATTCCCCTCGACGACGGAGCGGTCGATTTGGCGATAATGGTAAACGTCCTGCACGAGCTGGACGGCGACGGGACGCTTCGTGAGGTGCGCAGAATACTCAAGCCTGGCGGGAAACTGGCAATCGCAGATTGGGCCAAGCGCCCGATGATGGGCGGCCCGCCGCTCGCGCACAGGGTTTCTGAGGACGACGCCGTGGAGAAAGTGGCGGCGGCCGGGTTCGAATTCTACAACTGGTTCGAGCCGGGGCCGAAGCACTACGGGCTGATATTCACAAAGAAGTGAATCCACGTCAGGCTTTGCTCTGCTCTCTGGCCCATGTATCCCTCAGCCCTATGGTCTTGTTCAAGACGAGTTTTTCGGATGTGGTGTCCCTGTCCACGCAGAAATAGCCTATGCGCTCGAACTGGAACCTCGAGCCTTGGGGAAGCTCGCGGACCGACGGCTCCGCTTTCACTGCTGGCACGACCTTCAGCGAATCTGGGTTCACGAATATCCTGAAATCCTTGCCGTGTTGGCTCGCCGGATTCTCGACCGTGAAGAGCCTGTCGTACATGCGGACCTCCGCGTCGACGGCGTGCTTTGCGGATACCCAGTGGATGGTCGATTTCACCTTGCGCCCGTCGGGGGCGTCACCTCCGCGAGTCGCGGGGTCTACTGTGCATCGGACTGCCGTTATCTGGCCGTCCGCGGATTTGTCAACACCTGTGCACGTCACGAGGTACGCGTTCCGCAGCCTGACCTCGCGTCCCGGTGCCATCCTGAAAAACTTCTTCGGCGGGTCCTCCATGAAGTCCTCGCGCTCGATGTAGAGATCGCGCGAAAACGGCACCTTGCGCCGGCCGGCGTCGGGGTTCTCAGGGTTGTTGACCACGTCGAGCACATCTTCGTGGCCTTCCGGGAGGTTCTCGATGATGACCTTCAGCGGGTTCATCACGCCCATGTAGCGCGGCGCCGAACGGTTCAACTCCTCGCGCACGCAGTGCTCCAGCATGCTCACGTCGATGACGTTGTGCGACTTGGCGATGCCGATGCGCTTGCAGAAGTCTCGTATCGCCTCCGCCGGGTAGCCGCGCCTCCTCATGCCGCACACCGTCGGCATCCTGGGGTCGTCCCAGCCGTTCACGAGCTTTCCCTCAACCAGATCGAGCAGCATCCGCTTGCTCATGACCGTATAAGTGAGGTTGAGCCGTGCGAACTCGATTTGGCGAGGGTGGTAGATGCCGAGCTGGTCGATGAACCAGTCATACAGCGGGCGGTGGTTCTCGTACTCTAGGGAGCATAGCGAGTGCGTGACGCCCTCGATGGAATCCTCAAGCCCGTGCGCCCAGTCGTACATCGGGTACACGCACCATTTGTTCCCTTGACGGTGGTGCTCCTTGTGGAGGATTCGGTACATCACGGGGTCGCGCATGTTCATGTTCGGGTGCGCCATGTCTATCTTCGCCCGCAGGGATTTCGTCCCGTCGGGGAACTCGCCCTTGCGCATCCTCTCGAACAGGTCCATGTTCTCCTCCACGGTCCTGTCACGGAACGGGCTGTTCTTGCCAGGCGTGGTCAGGTCGCCGCGGTACTTGCTAATCTCGTCCGGTGGAAGGTCGTCGACGTACGCCTTCCCAGCCTTGACGATCTGGACGGCCCATTCGAACATTTGCTCGAAGTAATCTGACGCGTAGAAGAGGCGGTCCTCCCAGTCGGCGCCGAGCCAGCGCACGTCCTCTATGACGCCGTCGACGTACTCTTGGTCCTCCTTCGCGGGGTTGGTGTCGTCGAAGCGCAAATTGAACTTGCCCTTGTAGTCGAGCGCGACACCGTAGTCAATCCAGATGGCCTTCGCGTGGCCTATGTGGAGGTAGCCGTTCGGCTCCGGCGGGAACCGCGTGTGGACGTGGTCGAAGCGTCCGCTGCGCAAGTCTTCGTCGATGGCCTCGCGGATGAAGTCCTTGGGTGCTTGCTCTTCGGGCATGATGAATCCGCCCAGAACGCGCGATTATAAAAAATTATGGTAGCCCTCTACCCCCCAGATAAGAGAAAGGTTTTATAGGAACGCAGTATTCGTGCCCCTGCCACGCACGAGGTTTACCATAGCCCTGTGGTGTAGTGGTTAGCATAGGAGACTCTGGATCTCTTGACACCAGTTCGAATCTGGTCAGGGCTATATCTTTTTTAATGACCAGATTCGAACGAGGACTAACTGTCTCCGTCAATTTACGAGCAAGGAGTTAGTCCGAAGTTCGGGCAAGGACTACAATATGGATTTCTTGCCCGAATAATATTAGGGGTTCCAAGTACCATCAAACGTAGTGCCTCAGCCGCGCCAGCACGAACTCCCTCTCCTGCGTCGCAAGGAAGTACCCGAGCCGCGGGCCGCGCTCCTGCGCCAGGAATATCTTGTACATCGCCGCGAAGGCGACCTTGGGCTTGGCGCCGGAGGCTACGGCCGCGCCGTGGACGGCATCGTGGAGCTTGTCGGCCTTCCAGTCGGCGCCTTCGAGCCCTTTGAGTATCGCAGCGAGGACCTTCCCCTCCTCGTCGGTCAGTTGAACCTCTGGGGGCGCTGCCTGGATGGACATTCTCATTTCGGCCGGGGCGTGCTCCCGAACCCACTTCAGGGCGGCCTCGGCCTTGCGCCTCAGGCGCACCTCCCCCTCGGGGGTCATGGACGACAGATCCTCGGTCCTGGATACCATCCGCTTGGCATCCTCCCAGTCCTTCGCAATCTGCATCACGAATGTGAGATGGCGGTAGCTGACCTGGAAGTACCTCGCCGGCGCCTCGCCGATTTGGCTGAGCTCGTACGCGCGCTTGATGTCTGGCTCCTCCTTGTCTGAGAAGGCTTTCTCGATGCCGAAGTACACTCGCTCGAACTTTTCGTACTCCTCGATTATCGGTAAAAGGCTCTTGCCGAGCTCGAGGTCCTTGTGGACGTTAGGCTGAGTTCGGAAGAAGAAGAAACGCGTCACCTCCGGAGTCGCCAGGTCGATAATCTCCTGAAGCGTGCGCACGTTGCCGGCGGATTTTGACATCTTCTTGCCGCCGACCAGTATGTGCTCGTAGCGTATCGGCACCGGGGGTTCGTAGCCGAAAATCTGACGCACGATGGCGCTGCAGGTATCGTAGCTCCCGCCTGCGGCTGCGTGCTCCTTGCCGAACGGCTCGCACGTGACGCCGAGCGTCTTCCAGCGCGCCGCCCACTCGACCCGCCACGTGAGCTTGCCCTGGCGTATCGACACTTCCCCTTTGTGCCCGCAGCCCTGCATCGCCTTCTTGCCGGCGACGCCGCCGCGGCATTCGTAGGCGACTTTGTCCCCCGCGAACGAAAGAGCCTCGGTGGTGGCTATCTTGCCACACTCCTCGCAGACCGGGTCGAACGGCAGCCAGCCCACTGCTTTCTCCGAGCCGGAGATCTCCTTGAGGAGGATGCGTATCTTATCGGCGTTCGCGAGCGCGACCCGCACGTCTTCGTCGTAGAGGCCGTCGCGGTACATCGCCGCGCCGGAGACGACCTCGGGCCTAACGCCGACCTGCGCCAGCGATTCCATGAACTCCTTGGAGAAGTGCTCGACGAAGGAGGCGCAGCACCCCGACGGGCATGGCAGCACGTAGTCTGGCTTTCCGAGCGACTCCACGAACGACGGCGGCAGGTTCGCCGGCACGCTCCGAAGCGGGTCCAGGTCGTCCATTATCCAGACGACGCGGGCCTTCCCGCCCTGCGAGCGCACGGCCTTCGCGACCGCGTCGGCGATGATGACGTCCCCGGCGTTGCCTATGTGGATGACCCCGGAGATGGACGTGCCGCTCGCAACGACGTGCTCGCTGCCCTGGGCCAGGAGCTCCCCGGCCACGACGTCGACCCAGTGCATGAAATTCTCTTCAGGCCGAGATGGCCTGCGCCCTGATGAGTGACCTCAGCGGGACGCCGTCTATGTCGCTCCGCTCGCTCTTGTTGACGATGACCAGCGCGAGTATCGGCGTGGCGCCGAGCTCCCTCAGATGCTTAATCGCCCCGCGCATCGTGGCGCCCGTCCCAGTGACGTCGTCGATGACGACGACCTTCTTCCCCTCGACGCCGGCGAAGTTGGATACTACGGTTCCCTCCTTGTCTGGACCTGCTGGCCGGTATATCGCCAGGTCTATGTCCATCTCTTCGGAGATGCACGTCGCCAGCGGGATGCCCTGTATGGCTATGCCCACGATGGCATCGACGGGCGACTCGTTCTTCTGCGCCTCCTCCTCGATGATGTCCGAGTATATCGCCGCCAAGTATCCTATGCGGTTCCCGCGCACGCCTATCGAGCGCCAGCCTATCTTGACGTCGGCCGGGGGCTTCTCGCCCTTGACCCCCCTGGTCAGCAGCCACACGACCGTGTTGTCGGAGACGTGCAGCTCGCGCCCTATCTCGTGGTCGTTGAGCCCGCGCTCTTTGAGTTCCAACGCCTTCTTCACCAACGCGTCTATGCCTTTCATCGCCGTTCCTCCAGTTCGAACCTCATCTGCGAGTGGGTTAATAAGGATTTTGCGGCTCACTCGCCCGTGACACGGGTCACATACATCAGCGGATAGCTGAGTTCGTCAATCTTCCGCATCTCCGCCTCTACGACGGCCTTGCCGTAGCGCACGCGGATGTAGACCTGGAGCATCAGGCCAGTCAGCGTGTAGTAGTCGTACGGCCCGCGCTTTTCGCGCAGGGTGGCGCGGTCGATGTGCACCTTCACGTCCTCGACGAACGGCTGGATGCGCGCGCTCTCCTCTATTGCCCGCTCGACCGCGCCCGCGTTCGCCTTCGACACTGGCGTGCCGACGAACTGGTGGTAAATCGTCCCCAGCTTGATGCCGGCCTCGAAGAGCGCCCTCTCGCGGTCGCTGCATCTGAAGTACCTCTTCCCCTTGTCGTCCACGAAACGAGACTCATCCTTTTTTCTTTTTGGTTTGCCAGGCAACTATTGGACCCCCTATAACGTATGCGAATATCAGTGCGAACGCTGCGATGGAAAACGCCCTCAGCGTGCGTATCGACCAGTCGACGTCGAAGATGGCGATTATCGCCGGAATCGCCGCGAGGACTATCCCCGCGAGGGTGGCCTTCTGGACCCACCCCCGCGCCTTGGGGTACGGGATGTCGGAAACCATCAATATCGACAGCGCAATGCACGCCGGAAGCACGAAATATGGCAGATAGTAGATTGCGAAGAAGCTGCCGCCCTTGCCGGAAAACAGGTATGCCAGCAATATCACGGCGAGAGCCGTCGCAGGCGTAGGTATCCCGAGGAAGTTGTCCTCGGCGAAATCGTCCCTGGTGTACCTGACGAGGCGTATGATTCCGAATATCGCCAGCATCGCCGACGCAACGACCGTCAGCGCGTTCTGGAGGGACAGCGGGGCCAGACCCAGCTCCTTGTCGTAGAATATGCCGTAAATGAGCAGGGCCGGCGCGACGCAGAACGACACCGAATCGGAAATCGAGTCGAATACGCGGCCTATCGCCCGCTCGGTGCCAAGCTTCCTGGCGAAGTACCCGTCCAGGCCGTCCATGACCATCGCCACGAGGATGAGGAACGCCGCGAGCATGAAGTTGCGGTCGATGATGTACGTGATGGCCATGAAGCCCAGCAAGCCGTTGGCCAGCGTGAAGAGGTCCGCGACCTTGACCGAGCGGAAGTAGTTCACCGGCGACCACCCTCCACATTCCGGCCCAGGGAATCGAATGACCCCGCCGCCCTCTCGCGCGCGATTGTCGTCTCAGCGGCCCTCACCTTCTGGCCCGCCGCAACCGCGGGCTCGAATGTGCCCGCCGGCAGCCATACGTCCACTCTCGAGCCGAACCGAATCATCCCCACGCGCTCCCCCTTCGCCAGCTTCTGCCCCACTTTGGCGTACGGAACGATGCGCCTTGCGAACCACCCGGTTATCTGGTGCATCTCGACGTGCCCCCCGTCCGTATCGAGAGACCACTCGAGCCTGACATTGTGGCCCGACTCCGCCTCGTAGGCGAACCTGAACCCAACCCCCGCTGGTACCGACGCGGCCACGGTGCAGTCCAGCGGTGCCCGGTTCACGTGGACGTCGAGGGGGCTCATGAACGTCGCGATGTGCAGCCGCCCGTCGACGGCTTCGACATTCATCACCTCGCCGTCGGCCGGGGCGACGACCCCGTCGCCGGCCACACGCTCCGGGTCCCTGAAGAAGTACGGGACGAATACTGGTAGAATTAGCGACAGGACCGCCAGGAAAAGCGTCATGGGATTCGTCCAGAGGTATGCTAGAGCTACGAAAAGCGCCGCGACGGCAAACGAGGCGGCGACGAACGGACCCGAGCCCCTTGCTAGCACGATGCCCAATCGCGTCGGTGGAATATGGGTGTTTCGGTCGGCAAGCTATATCTCCCTCCTTGCAGATACCAGTCCGATGCGAGGGACATTCATCGCGGTGGAGGGCAT
>DAIRED010000012.1:17920-18969 GCA_036795795.1 Thermoplasmatota archaeon
AAGCACCTTCGTGGAGGGGCTCGCCGCCGCGCTGCGGGAGCGCGGCACGGATGTCGTGGTCACAGCCGAGCCCACGACAACCTGGCTCGGCGACGCCGTGAGGAGGTCGTGGAGGGAGAGCTCGGGGCCGGCGGCCGAGGCCTACCTGTTCATGGCGGACAGGGCGGTTCACTGCATCGAGATTGCCCGCCAGCTGGAGAAGGGTCGCACGGTCATATGCGACAGGTACCAGGATTCGACGCTCGTGTACCAGGGCTCGTCGATGGCGAAATCGTTCCCGGGCGGGTTGAAGGGGGCGATGGATTGGCTCGCAAGCATCGCGCCGCCGGGGCTGCTGCGCCCGGACGTGACGTTCCTTCTGGAACTCGCGCCCGAGTCCGCGATGGCCAGGATGAGCGGGCGGGCGAGCCTGACGAAGTTCGAGCGGCTCTCGTACCTCAAGGGGGTGCACGCTGCGTATCAAGAACTCGGGAAGGACGGCAGGTTCGCCACACTGGACGCAAAATTCGCCCGAGGGGTCGTCGTTTCCAGGGCCGTCTCGATTCTCGACAAGCTGAAGCGCGGCAAGGCGCCCACCGTCAAGCCGGCCGCCGGCACGCGCAGGCGCGGGCGCCCGGCCCGAGGAATCGCGCGCCGGTAGGGTGCCTTAGCGCCAGCGGTGCCACCGTTCAGTCGCGCTTCGTGCGCTTCGCGTGCTCCGGGATACCCCGCACCCTTGAAATCCTGGGATAATTCTAAATATCCGCGGCCCATCGGGTGGTTTGCGACTTTTCGCAAGGGGTTTGATGTATTTGCCTAAATCTAAGAGCAAGCTCTCGGACAAGCTGGCGATGAAGAAAGAGACCGCGTGGAAGCGCCTCGACCCGAAGGGCAAGAAGGCCGTTTTCGGCTACTGCGACGACTACGTTAAGTTCCTAGGCTCCTGCAAGACCGAGCGCGAGGTCGTCCGCAACGAGATGCGGACCCACATGGGCACGCCCGAGGCGATGGTCCAGGTGAAGCTGCTCGAGGCGATCTACCCCGAGGGGCACCCGTACCGGCGCGAGGTC
>DAIRED010000013.1:0-18490 GCA_036795795.1 Thermoplasmatota archaeon
AGGTCCTAATCCTCCTCTACGACGACGACACGGGCCACAGCGACGACGACCTGTGCGACACCGGGGATGAGTCGCCATATAGTAGCGTATACTACGACTTGAAGACGGGACAGTGGGCAGGCGACGACTCGCTCGGGGACGCGAACGGTTACGGGCATGTCAGCGGGAACGAGGACGGAAGCACGGGAACGGACCAGGACGACTGCGAGGTGTGGTTTGATGTGTGGCAGAACGAGTACCCGACGGATGGGGATAGAGTACCATACTGGCAAGAGGTTAATGTATATGGCACAAATCCGACTTTATGGGATACGGATGGGGACGGACTATCTGATCGAGAAGCTTTGTATATGAGCGATTCAAACCTTGACGGAATACCCGACTTTGATCCAAACAGGCCCACGGATAACCCGAATGGAGACTTTGACAGCGATACTTTGTCGAATGTCCATGAAATTAACAATCCTCTTTGTGGCATATATGGATTGTCTCCTATTGAGGCTGATACCGATGGAGATGGAATAAATGATATGGTGGATAAATATCCGATTTTGTGCTCCCACAAGTATGCATTAATTGTCGATATAACTCAATTTGACATTTGGATTGATCCTTTCCAATTATTAGATCTTACGGATCACCAGTGGCAAGCAGAATTTTTAGCTGACAAACTAGAAACACAGATGAATTTTGATGTGACGCGATGTATTGGTAGAGTGACATATAACCAATTTGACGATACGATTAATACAATGGTTAATTCTAAAAATATACAATATACAGATATTGTGATTGTATACTTTGGTTCTCATGGTTATCCAATTGATATTAGTTATTATGCAACATTTTCGGATGGATCACATTCCGGCTCTGAAATTTCTTCAAAATTAAAGCGATTCGGACCATCCCTAGATTTTCTATTCCTTCATACATGTTGGTCGATTTGGTTTGATATAGATGGATCGTTACATGACTTAGAAGAAAAAGCCCAAGACCTCGTTTTCTTCGGTGCCGCCGGTGATGCCTACTCGACAGGGGCATATACCTTCACTAACGCTCTTTTAAGAGGCGAGTCGGTAGAAAATACAATTGATGATATCCAAAATGAGGTATTTCCGACTGTTGATGGAAAACCTAGTGGAAATTGGAATAATGTGTATCAAATCTGGGACGATTATGAAGGTGATTTATATGTTAATACAATACCTTAACGGCTATGAAAAATCGAATAATTTCAAAATTACTGAAGGGAGCGGCGTAATGATATCAAATGTAGGAAGGGCTGATAATTGCAGGAAAATTGAAACGGGTGAGATAAATGAATAAGAACACAAAAATATTTGTATTGTTGACTATGATTTGTCTTTTTATAATTACCTTAATCACATCCTTTTACTTATTATTTACATTAAAAACATATTTCGGGCCAGTGTGCCTTAGTGCTTCAATATCTCTTATTATTTTTATATACATGATAATGATATTAATAGATTATATACGAGATACGAAAAAATAATTTAAATACTGCTGTATTAAACTAGAAAATATTGGAATAAAACATGGACTTACCCAATCCCGCACCTGTCTGCGTAGACCTCGAAAAGCCAAACAATCTAGTGTAAGTCTTCCCGATAAAATACAATCCTATACATTATACTCTACTCCCAAACCCACTCCCTCAGTGCCTTCTCCTGTTCTACGACATTCTCCGGCAGCCTTCCAATCGGTATCACGATGACTTCGGCGCCCATCCTGGCATACTGCTCGCCCCTTCGCTGAACAGCCTTGGGGTAACTGACTGTTTCAATTTCGTACTGGACCGATGCGGTCAAATCGAAGATGTCCCCGATTCCCATGCCAGTGATTTCGAACTCCGTTTCGACGTCATGTCCCACCTTCCGTGGTAGCTGGCAAAATAGGATGTCCTTGGCGGCGTGAGAATTCTGAGCATGCCTTAGCCGTGTATATCGCGGAGTCGCCGGAATCTATCCCCGCGCCTTCCCTTCCAGCGCCCTCAAGAACTTCGCCGCCTCGTCCCGCGACTCGGCGACGAACTGCGCGAACTCCTGGCGCCCGCCGCCCTTGACCTTGAGGCCCGCCAGCGCGGACTTTCCGAGTTCGCCGGCGCCCAGCGCCTTGTCCGAGCTCGCGACGAATATCGTGGGCTTCTCGTCGTTCGACGCGTCTGCTGAGAACTTGACGTTGGCGGTGACTTCGCGAGATACTTCCTGCGCGACCGCCCGAGGCTGGTCGAGCGCGGCGAAGACCATTCCGCCCTTCGCGGATTTCGCAAGCTCCGCCGCGACGTCCTTCGCCCCGGCGCGCTCCGCCTTCTCCTGCCCCTTGCGCAGCGACTTGACCTCGTCGGACATGCGCTTGACCGCGTTGTGGACCTCGTGCGGGTGGACGCCGAGCTGGTCGGCCGCGTCGAAGAGCGCCGTTTCGCCCTTGCGCACGTGGTCGTACGCCGTCTTGCCGGCGACGAACTCGATGCGCACGACGCCGTCCTGGATGCGCTTGACGCCGATGATTTTTATCAAGCCCACTTCGCCGGTGCGCTCGCAGTGCGTGCCCGCGCAGGCCTCGACGTCCTCGCCGATGATGTTCACGACGCGGATGTCCTTGCCGGGCACCGCCCCGCCCTGGTAGAGGCGGAAGCCGTGCTGGCCTTCGGCGACGGAGCGCTCCTTGAACTCCGAATGTATCTCGATGTCGTCCAGCACTATTCGGTTGGCGACCTCCTCGATTTTCTGGACCTCCTCGCGCGTTATCGACTGGAAGTGCGTGATGTCCAGGCGGGCCGTCTCGGCGTCCTTGTGCGCCCCGGCCTGCCAGACGTGGTTGCCGAGGACCTGCCGCGCGGCGGCGTTGATGATGTGCGCCGCGGTGTGGTGGCGCATGAGCTGCCTGCGCCTGGGCCAGTCGATTTTACCGGAGGCTTCAGAACCAACGGCCAGTTTCGTCGCGCTCGCCAGCTCGTGGACGACGACGTTGCCGACCTTCTTGACGTGCGTTACTTTCACGCCGGAAATCTCGCCCAGGTCGGATATCTGGCCTCCGCCCTCCGGGTAGAAGAAGGTCCTGTCCAGCACGACGGCGTTTCCGAAGACGGCGAGCACTTTGGCCTTGAACTCGCGGACGTACGGCTCCTTGTAGAACGCGAGCTCCGTCGGCGGGGCGTCGATGCGCGCCTGGTCCCCCGTCGCCGCTTCCTTGTCCGGCTTGATGTGCCTCTCGGCCACGCGCTTGTAGAAATCGTCGGGGATGTCGACAGCGGACTTGGTGAACTCCTTGACAATCTCCGGGTTGAGGCCGTGCGTGTCGTACAGGTCGATGAGCGTTTCGATGTCGAACGGCTTCCCGCCGAGCTTCTTCTCCATCGCCCCGACGAGCGAGCGCCCCTTGGACAGGGTCTCGCGGTACTTCTCCTCCTCGACGCGGATGATGCGCAGAATCCCGTCGCGGTTCTCGGCCAGCTCCGGGAAGTGGGGCGCGTAGTAGGCGACGTGCTCGTCCACCATCTCCGCGAGCGGCAGGTCGAGCTTCAAGGCGTTTATCGAGCGGAGCGCCCGCCTCACCAGCATCCTCGCGAAGTAGCCGGCCTTGACGTTCGACGGCATCACGCCGTCGTTGAGCAGGAACATCAGCGCGCGCGAGTGGTCGCAGACGATGTAGATGTTCTCCATCGGCGTCGTCTCGGCGAGCAGCTTGTCGAGCGGGATGCCGAGCTTGTCGGCGACCTTCTGGCGCACGAGGCGCAGGTCCGCGGCCGTGTCGATGTTTAGCATCCCCGAGACCTTGGAAAATTCGGAGAGAATCGCCTTGTCGCCGACGTAGCCAGTCTCCTTCTTCATGCGAGCCAGCGCGGGACCGAAGCACGCCTCGTACGCCGACGACGCGCCCTGCGACATCCACGTGAAGCGCTCCAGGCCGTAGCCGGTGTCGACGACCTTCATCGGCAGCGGGACGCGACCCTTGTCCGTCTCCGCGTACTGCATGAAAACGAGCGTGGCGAGCTCGACGCCGGCGACGATGACCTCGAAGCACGGACCCGAGTTGCCGCCGCCCATCCAGTCGGCCTCGATGTAGGTGATGTGCTCCGGCCCGACGCCCAGCTCCGTGAGAAGTCCGTGGCAGAGCTCGACCGTCCGGTCCTTGAAGTAGATCTGCTCGCCCGGGGTGTTGAAGGCGTGGTGGGCAATCATCTCGAACATCGTGAAGTGGCTGCCGGTGCGGCCGACGTTGTCGATGTCGTTGAAGCGCGCGCAGGTCTGCGATATCGTCAGCGGGTTCGCCGGCGGCTTTATCGTGCCGTTCAACACCCATGGCTGGAAGTCGTATATCGACGCCTGGGTGAAGAAGACGTCGTCCCGCCAGCGGGCGGTTATCGGGTAGCGCGCTATGCGCTTGTGCCCGTGGCGCTCGAAGTAGGAGAGGTAAGCCTCGCGCATCTCGTGGATGTCCATCGGCTTCTTGAAGGGGGACTTGCCGAGGAACTGGTAGGTCGCGCAGGGGGACTCGTTGCACGTCTCCATCGGGCCCTGTGTCCAGAAGAACTTGCCGCACTTGGGGCAGTCCTTCCGCTGGAAGCCGTTAGCACGGAAGAATTCCAGGTCGTACTCCTTGGCGTCTGTCATCGGGCCGCTCCGGCAGCCTGCGCGTCGGCCGCCATGGTTGGCCGTGGATTATGGAAGAGGTAGATAAAAGTAGTGAGCCCTAACTTTCCTTCTTGTTGTCGGGGTGGAGGGCGCGTGACTGGTCGTGCTTCTCGGGTTGGCCGCACGGACATCCGGAACCCGGCACGACGTGAAGCTCTGGCTCGGGCTTCTTCGGGCTCATCACCGAGGCGACGATGGCCAGGCCGAGGATGCCGACGACAATTGCCAGAGACATCCAAATCGGAACTTCGTAGATGGGCATGAAGTCGGTCCCGAGGACGTTCGGCCCGGCGAGCAGCATCTTGATGCCTATGAAGGCCAGCACTACGACGAGCGCCGGCTTGAGGTACTTGAACGACTGTAGCCCGCCGGCGACGACGAAGTACAGCGCCCGCAGGCCGAGGATGGCGAAGACGTTCGACGTGTAGACGATGAAGGTGTCCGAGGTTATCCCCAGCACGGCCGGGACCGAATCGATGGCGAAGAGCACGTCCGTCATCTCGACCATTATCAGGCACAGCAGCAGGCAGGTACCCAGGCGCTTCCCGTTGACGCGATGGAAGAACTTGCCGTCGTGCGCGGCCTCGGTGAAAGGCAGGATGCGCTTCATGAGCTTGTACACCCTGGACTCCGCAGGATTGAACTCCTGGTCCCCCATGGCCGCCATCTTGATTGCAGTATATATCAGGAGACCTCCGAAGAAGTACAGCACGGGTTCGTAGGCGTGGATGGCCGTCGTGCCGGCGAAGATGAATATCCCCCTCATCACCAGGGCGCCCATGATGCCCCAGAAGAGGACGTGGTGCTGGTCCTTCGACTTGACCCCGAAGAATGAGAACAGTATGACGAAGATGAACAGGTTGTCGACCGAGAGCATCTTCTCGAGGACGTAGCCAGTCAGGTACGCCGCGACCGCGTCGTTGCGGTTCAGGGCGCCGGCGGCCGCGTCGGCCGAAAGCGTGGCGGGGTACTCGAACCAGATGACGACCGAGAACGAGATTCCGATGGCTATCCAGAAGACGGACCACTTGACGGCCTCCTTCATGTGGATGGTGTGCGCCTTGCGCTGGAAGACGCCGAGGTCGAGGGCGAGCAGTATCGTTACCAGCGTGAAGAAACCGGCCCACATGAGCGTCTGGCTAATCATGGTGCATCCGTCTGAGCCGAGTATGCGGAACTGATATAAAAAATTAAGTTAGCCAAGCCGTTTAAGTGAGGACTTCCGAGAGCCTACCCATCTTTTGAGCGAGCTTCAGCTCCCTCGCGATGCGCTTTCCCGTCGAGAGGCCTGGCTCCACGAACTCGCTGTACGGCGAACCGGGGATGTTCACGTTCGTGCCGGCGACGATGCGCGCGGATATCTCGAAGCAGACGAACTCCAGCTTGTCGTTGACGATGGTCTCGAGGCAGAACGGCCCCCACAGACCGCCGAAGAGCTCGTACTCCCTCTCGATGGTACGCTCGCCCATGTCGAAGACCTTCGGCAGCAGCGATTCCCTCAGCACGACTGGCAGATTGCCGGTTACGACGAACGACGGATATATATCGAGGCGCTTCAGCTCCTCCTGGCCGCCAAGCTTGTACATCTCGTCCGCGTTCGATTCGTCGCGACGGTCCGCGCCCATGAGCTCCCGGGAGCCTTTGCCGGCGGCGTACCCCCCCTGCTGGAGTGGGGAGAAGAAGTAGTGTAAGTAGTATCTCGTGCCCAATATATATTCCTGAATCGTGTACTTCTGGCTGTGGTCGATTCCGAGCTTGAAGTCGTGGAAGTCCTTCGCGATGAAGAAGCCGCGGCCGCCCTTGGCGCCGTGGTACTTGACCATCACCGGCCGGTTTATGTCCTCTGGCCTGTCGATGAGCTCTGGCATCTTCACGCCCGCGGATGCGAGCCATTCCCTCTGCTTCACGCGGTCCGACTCCCAGTCCAGCACGGCGCGGTTGCCGAAGTTGGGCAGTTCCATGTCCGCGAAGCGCTCGGCGCCGAGGTACTCGACGAACGAGCCGGTCGGGATGACGACGACCCCCTTGTCCAGCAGCTCCGGGGCGCGCGTCACGATTTCGTCGTAGGATTTCACGGAGAAGAACTCGTCCGGCTTCGCCAGCGGGAAGGCGTCGTAGAACTTCGGGGGCTTGCCGATGCAGATGCCCAGGGTCTTGAAGCCCTCGGCGCGCGCGCCGTGGAAAATCTGGAGGCTGGAGTGGGAGCAGACCGTCGCTATCGTCAACTCCTTCGTAGAATATTCCTGCAGGTGCTTCGCGATGCGCCCCTTGGGAACCATAGCCTTGGATAGTGCGGGGGTAATTAAATTTTTCCTTCGCGGATGGACCACGCGACCAGCGCCGCCCGCCTGCACTCGGCCACGTCGTGGACGCGTACGACGTCCGCGCCGTTGAGGACGGCTACGGCGACCGCAGCCAGCGTGCCCTCCAATCGCTCGTTCGCCGGGAGGTCCAGCACCTTGCCGATGAACGCCTTGCGGGACGGGCCGACGAGGACTGGATAACCCAGGGAGCGGAGCTCGCCCAGCCTGCGCAGGAGCTCGAGGTTGTGCTCCGCCGTCTTGCCGAAGCCGATGCCTGGGTCGATGATTATTCGGTCGGGAGACACCCCTTTGGAAACCGCGAACCTCGCGCGCTCCCCGAGGAACCTGGCCACATCTTCGACGACGTCGCCGTAGCGCGGGTCGTCCTGCATCGTGCGCGGCTCGCCGAGCATGTGCATCAGGACGAGGGGGCACTTGCGCTCCGCTGCGAGCCTGGCCATCGCAGGTTCGGAGAGGGCGGAGACGTCGTTAACGATTGATGCGCCGGCGTCCAGCGCGGCGCGGGCCACCTTCGCGTGCCGCGTGTCGATGGAGATTGGGATTTTGACGGACTTCGCGAGGCTTTCGATGACGGGGATAACACGCTCAAGCTCCGTTGCGAGCGGCACTGGCTTCGCCCCCGGCCTCGTGGACTCGCCGCCGACGTCGATGATGTCTGCGCCGGCCTTCGCCATCCTTTTTCCCTCGGCGATTGCATCGGCTGGCTTGAGGTTCTTTCCACCGTCGGAGAACGAGTCGGGGGTGACGTTGAGGATGCCCATTATCAGAGGTTTAGCGCCGACGGCCAGTTTCCCGCCGCGGACCGGCATCTTGACTGTGCGAGGCTCGGAGAAGTTGCGCACGGACGATTCGATTTCGTCGGCGACCTTCGCCAGGCCGAACGGCTGTCCCCTGAGCTTCGCGCACAGCCGCCTGAGCTGCGACTCCGTGGCGAAGACGGCAACCTTCTCGTCGTGCTGCGTGCCCGCTATCGCGCCCCACGGCACGGCCGCCTCGGCCCCGCAGGCGAGCGCCTCCTGCTTCAGGATGTTGGCTTTGCGGGCGTCCAAGCCCTCGAGGAGAAGCACGCGGAATACGGCCTTTGGAGCCATGATTTCGCAGCCCTTGGGGTCGACGCCGAGGCGTTTCATGAGCGCGCTGGCCTCGCGCCGGTCGTTCACGAGTCTGACGTGCGCCATCGGGGGAGCATCCGCTAATGCGTATAAATGGAAATCGGAAGGGACCGCTTTGAGGTTGCAAGCGCTAATAGGCGGGATGCCGCCGCAACCCCGCTCAAGCCTCGGTGAAATCCTCGGAGTCCTCGTAAGGCTTCTCCTTCCGACCCAGGGCGGATAGTATCTTGCCTGCCAGGAGGCCGGCGAGCAGCGCCACGACAAGCGTGACGGCTATGCCGAGCGCCTGGGTCTGCAGGGCGATGCCGGCCACCACGACCATGGCGGCGACGCCGCCCATGAGCCCAGGGAAACCGTGCAGGTTCGTGACGCCGCACGTGTCCACGGCCTTCAGCCTGCCCTGGAGCCTCGGCTGGATTACTGCGAAACCGATTGTCGAGAGCGTGCCGGCAAGCACACCTATGAGTATCGCGACCGGGAACGAAGCGTGGTCGCAGGTGGCTCCGATGGCCACGCCTCCCGCCAATGCTGCGTTTGCCAGGTCGGATACGGACATTTTACCTCGGATGGCCGTGGACGCGACGTAAGTGGCAAGCGTCGAGCCGCAGAGCGCCATCAGGACGTTCAAAGCGGTTGAAGGAACCTTTTCTGGCAGGACAAGCGCGGCGCAGAAGCTCGGCCAGAATATCCAGAGGACCATGGTGCCAAGGAGCGAGAATTTATCGCTCGTCTGGTCCGCGGCGATTTGCGTTTTGAATTCCGACGCAGTCGTCATCGTGAGGACCACGCCGAGACCGAAGAACGCCCCGAAGGCGTGGATGACGATGGAGCCTCCCGTGTCCACGAATCCTCCCGCCGACAATATGCCGAGGCCGCCGCCGAGGATTATCCATTCGTTCACCATGTAGAAAGGGATGAATATGACGCCGAGGACGACGTACTGTGGCATCTTCAGCCTGCCGAGGGCGGCGCCGGCGCATATCAACAGGCTCGCCGTCGCGAACTCGGCCAGGATGAGGGTGTCTATGTCGCTCGGCGCGACTCCGAAGACTCCCAGGCTGCGGATGACGACATAGGCGATTAGGCCTACGCTGACCAGGAGGAGGGTCGCGCCCAAGGCCGAACGACCGTAGCCCCTTATGAAAGCCATGAGGAATCCGAATCCCAGGAGCAGCATGGCCATCACGTCGATGGCCCGGTAATATTTGTCCACGTCCTCCATGGAGTCCGAAGGTTCCGCGGCCTGGGCGAGCGCGCATCCGGAGAGCGCCACGGCGGCGAGCAAGGCCACAACGGCGGACACCCACATTTTCCTCGTCATGTCAATCACACTGGCACCAATCCCGCGTCGCAAATGCATTGCGGGACCGAAGGAAGGCTCCGGCCCGCGAACCTGCGTGGCAACGTGGGCGCGTATGGTGGCTTCGCTTATTAATTTTCGTCAGGCGGTTTCAGCGATTTTCATTGATATTTTCAATATCCCTATAACGGATGTTTCGATTAATGGATCTCGCCATGTCCGACAGACAATATATATCACTCTATTTCATGATGTTGGGAGTAGCGATGCTGCTGTTGTGCATTTCAATAGGGATTCAGATAACCAGGGGCGACTGGAAGCTCGTCTGGATGGTGCAATTGCCTGCAATCGTGGTCTTTGTCATCCTGTATGCCGTCAAGGACCAGTGCTGGAAAATATTGGAACGGATTTAACATGGATGGCGGAAGACGACCGGGGCCCGATAAATCCAAATCCGCGGACGTGATAAACCCGCCCGTGCGTCCGAAAAAGACACCGAAGCGCTTGGGCATGGAAGAGAAGCTGCGCCAGTCGGAGGAGTTGCACAGGATAATCCTCACCAACATCTCCGACTCGGTCTTCCTCACGGACGATTCGGGCAACTTCACTTTCATCTGCCCAAATGTGGACAACATTTTCGGTTACAGCTTCGAGGAGATATACGCGATGAAGAACATCGACGCGCTGCTTGGACCGAAGCTCTTCGACCGCGTGCGCCTGGAAAGGACTCCGGAAATACGCAACATCGAACGCGAGACAATGGACAAGCATGGGAATGCCCATACATTGCTGATAAACGTGAAGGCGGTCGACATCATGTACGGCACCAGGCTCTTCACGTGCAGGGACATCACGGAATACAAGCGCATCGAGAGCGAGATGGTCAGGCACCTGAACGGCAAGCGCGCTCTGGAGAAGGACCTGGCGCTGTTCTTCACATTGTCCGCCGACCTGTTCTGCATCCTCGACGCCGGGCGCTTCAAGAAACTGAACCCGGCATGGTCCAAGTGCCTGGGCCGGAAGGGCGATGAGCTTATCGGGAGCGAGGCGCTCGACATCGTCCACCCCGACGACCGCCGCGTGACCAAGGCGGCGCTGCACCATTTGAAGGCCGGCCAGGTCATTGATTTCGAGAACCGGTGCCGGCACCGCGACGGCCGATACCGCTGGATTTCGTGGAGCGGCACGATGTCCGACGACGGTCTCGTGCACGCGGTCGGCCGCGACATCACCGCCAAGCGGCAGGAGGAGGACGAGATGAGGCGCCGGCTGCTCACGTACCGCGTCGAGGCCGGCCGCACATACCTGGTCCCCGAGAAATACCCGCTGAAGTTGACAGGAGTCTTCTCGGAATTGCTCTCCATCCACCAGGGAGGCGTGATACTGTCCAGGCGGAGGTGCGAGGACATCTCGCCCGTCACGCAGAGGCCGTTCGAGTACCTGTGGTTCTCCGAAAGGGACGGGAAAGGGACCGTAAGGCCGGACCCATCTTCGGTGGAGCGGGTGCTGGACTCGTTGCCGGGAGACTGCGTCGTCATCCTGGACAGCCTCGACTACCTGATCGCGAAGTGCGGATTCAAAAACGTTCTGGCCATGGTGAACCATGTCGTCGAGATAGCCTTCTTCCGCAACATGATAATCCTCCTCGGGCTGGATCCCGAGTGCGTAGGGGAGAGGGACGTCAACAAGCTGGCGAAGGACACGCTGGCGCTGGAGCCCTACCCTCGCCCGGAGCTTTCCCAGGATAACCTCGACATGCTCCAGGCGGTGTACAGGATGAACATACGCGGGAGCCGGCCGACCAGGACGGAACTCTGCCAGGCGCTGTCGCTCAGCCAGCCGACGGTCCGAGGCCGCATCAGGGAGCTGGTCGGCGCCGGTTTGCTGTGGGAGTCCGGGAGCGGGCGCTCCGTGGTCGTCGAGATGACCGAGACGGGGCGGCAGGCTATCAAGCATAAGGGCGAGCCCAAGACGTTTCAATGATTTTCACCGTTATTTTCAATATCCCTATATCGAGCATGCCGATACGCTGGGCCGACAGGTGTCCAAATGGCCGTCGATACCGGAAACGTCGCGTTCATGCTGATTGCGACGAGCTTGGTGATGCTGATGACCCCGGGGCTCGCCTTCTTCTACGGCGGGCTCGTGGGCAGGAAAAACGTTCTGACGATAATGCTGCAGAGCTTCGTCTCCATGGCGATAACCGACGTGCTGTGGTTCACAGTCGGATTCTCGATGTGCTTCAGCGGCGACGGGCCGATAATCGGAGACCTGCACCACGCGTTCCTCATGAACATGGACATGAACACCCCGTTCGCGGGGAACCCGACGATTCCGCTGTACGTGTTCTGCGTCTACCAGATGATGTTCGCCGTCATCACGCCGGCGCTCATCACCGGCGCTTTCACCAACCGGGTGAGCTTCAAATCCTACCTCATCTTCTTGTGCGCCTGGCAGTTCCTCGTCTACTACCCGTTCGTGCACATGGTGTGGGGCGGCGGCATACTGGCCGACTGGGGCGTCAAGGACTTCGCCGGCGGCATCGTCGTGCACGCGACGGCGGGGATGGCCGCGCTTGCGGCTGTGTTCTACGTCGGCGCAAGGAAAGTCAAAGACTCCAGCGCGCACAGCATCCCGCTCGTCGCGCTCGGCACCGGCCTGCTCTGGTTCGGCTGGTACGGCTTCAACGCCGGGAGCGAGCTTGCTGTGGACGAGGTGACCGTCCTGGCATTCCTCAACACCGACCTTGCGGCCTCGGTCGCGGCAGCGACGTGGCTCGTGCTGGCCTGGAAATTCGAGAAAAAACCCAAGTTCATCGGCCTCCTCACGGGTGCGATAGCCGGGCTTGCGACGATAACCCCAGCAGCCGGATATGTCACGCCGAGCGCGGCCATAATCATAGGAATGATGGCTGGCGCAGTCTGCTACTCGGCCATATGGTACAAGAACCACAAGAAATGGGACGACTCCCTCGATGTCTGGGGGGTCCACGGTGTCGGCGGGATACTCGGGACGATACTCCTCGGGGTGTTCGGCTATTACGGCGTCACCGGGCTTGCATTCGGGGGCGTGGAGTTCTTCGGCAAGCAGGTCGTTGCCGTGGCCTTCGCCGCTGCGTATGCGTTCGGCTTCACGTACGCCATGCTGTGGGTTATCAACAAGATAACGCCAGTGCGGGTGACCGAAGCGCAGGAGACTCTCGGACTCGACGAGGCAATACACGGCGAGGAGGCCTACAACGGAGAGACGCCGGAGAATATCGGAGCCAACAAGCTCTGAGCCGATTCCCTGGCACCGCTGCGGCGGGCGCAAGCCGCGCAAATTACTTAAACCTCCGCCAGGATACGTTCGACGATGCGCATCCACACAATCCCCGGGCTCGGCATGGGCTCCAACTGCTTCCTGATAGAAAACGGCAGCGAGCGCACCCTAGTCGACGCCTCGATGGACGAGTCGGGGGAACTGATAATTCAGACGCTGGCCGAGATCCTCGGGTGGGAGAAGCTGGACTTGCTCGTCCTCACCCACAGGCACATAGACCACGTCGGCGGCGCGGCCGCCATCGTGCGCAAGTTCGGATGCGAGGCCGCGGCGCACTCGAAGGACGCTGGCGCGCTCATCGAGGGGGACCAGGTCTCCACCGGCGCGGCGATGTTCGGAGGTGAGGTAGCCCCGCTGAAGGTCAGGAAGCTGGACGAAGGTGACAACATCGCCGGCTTCGAGGTGCTCCACACCCCCGGGCACACTTCTGGCTCGATGTGCCTCTACCACGCCGAGTCCAAGTCGCTCGTGTCTGGCGACACGGTTTTCAGAGATGGAGTCGGACGCTGGGACCTTCCGACCGGTGACGGGAAGGCGCTGGCCGAGTCCGTCGAACGGTTGGCCAAGCTCGATGTCGAAGGCCTCTACCCCGGCCACGGCGACGTTGCGGAGCGCGGGGGCGGGAGGCACATAGCCAACGACCTGCGCTACCTCGAGATGCTCGGGGGGTTCTGATGGTCGGCCCGAAGGAGATGTGCCGTAGCCAGGTCTGCGACGAGACGTTGCGGGACATGGCAGCGCAGGGTCTGGCGAGGGGTGAGGTCGCAATCTATCCGACGGACACGCTGTACGCGCTCGGGGCGAGCGCATATTCCGAGGCGGGCGTCAGGCGCGTGGCCGATCTCAAGGGCCGCCCGGGCGCGATGCCGATGTCGTTCGCGTTCGCAAAGGTGGAGGACATACTGGCTTGGACGGACGCGGGCGAGCTTGCCGAGAAGGTGATGCTGAACAACTTTCCAGGACCGCTCACCGTCGTGCTGCCGGCGAATGCCAAAGCTCCGAGGTATATCCTCAATTCCGACGGCACGCTGGGCTGCCGCATCCCCGACGACGACGCCATCCGCCTGCTGCTGGCGGACGCCGGGCCTCTCTCGGCCACGAGCGCCAACATCCATGGCGGCAAAAACCCGAGGAGCGTCGGGGACATCCCCGAGGAGCTGAAATCCAAGGTCGACCGCATCATCGATTTCGGCCCGTGCAGGCACGCGCGCGGCTCGACCATAATTAAGATAATCGGCGACGACATCTCCCTGCTGCGGGAGGGGGTGCTTCCGCTACGGGAGCTAAAAAGATGAGCGCGGATGAGGCGCTGGAATCGCACAGGCGCGCGGGCGTAATCGCCCGCAAGGCCAGGGAGCTGGGGCTCTCGCTCGTCAAGCCTGGCGCATCATATCTCTCGGTCGCCGAGAGCGTGGAAAAGTTCATCCTGGACAGCGGCGCGAGGCTCGCATTCCCCGCGAACATCGCCGTCGACGACGTCGCCGCCCACTACACGCCCCTGCCGGACGACAGGCTCGCATTCCAATCTGGCCAGCTGGTCAAGCTCGACGTCGGCACGCACGTGAACGGCTGCATCGCCGACACCGCCGCGACGGTCGAAGCCGGAACGAACCGCTGGGCGCAGCTCGCGGAGGCGTCCCGGGCGGCGCTGGACGCCGCGCTGGACGTGCTCGGCCCCGGCATCGAACTCAGAAAGGTCGGCGGGGCGGTCGAGAGGACGATAACCGCGCGCGGATACCGACCCATCTCGAACCTCTGCGGCCACAGCGTCGCGGCGTACGATTTGCACGCGGGCCACAGCATACCCAACGTCGCGGACGACAACTGCGACACGCTGGCGGTCGGCGAAGTGGTCGCGGTCGAACCGTTCGCGACGAACGGCGCGGGCCACGTTTCGGGGAAGAAAAACAGCAATATATACCGTCTCCTGCGCCAGCCGAGCCAGGGCGACGCCGAGAGCTACCCGCTAGCCGGGGAGATATACGCGGAGTTCAAGCAGCTCCCGTTCTCGGAGCGCTGGTGCGCCACGCGAAGCCCCAAGGCCTCGCAGCAGCTCGCCAAGCTCGTGCGCCGCGGCATCGTGGCGTTCTACCCGATGCTGATGGAGGCGCGCGGCGGAATCGTGAGCCAGACGGAGCACACGGTCATCATAACGGAAGATGGGAACGAAGTGATAACTTAAGATATTGCACTTTCTGCCCAATGTTTTCACATGGCCAAGCAGTCTCGCCGATAATTTAATCTATCTCGGAACCAATGTATTCTCCAGACCGGGAGTCTAGGTGGTCTTCAGCCGTCCAGGCTGGGGCTGCCGGGTTCTCCGCGCTCCCGAGAAAAGCGCGGCTCGGATAATTACCTTATTTATGCTCTGCCTCGTCGCTCTCACTTTTTTTTCTCACCAAGCGGCTTCCGCTTCCTTTCTGGTTGCATAATAAAATTATCCTTCGACACGATGCTTTTACCAATTCTGACTTCGGCATCCTTCCTCGCACTTCCGGCCACCTGGCCGCCCTCCTTGGCCGCGGATTCGCATTCCGGTAAACCCTTGGCGTCCCTGCTTCGAGTTATTTCGGTGGTCACCCTCTCCCCGAGCATGGTGAATATAAGCTCCAGGTCGTTCATATGGTCCCTCAGGTTCTCGGATTTCAACCCCTTCAGTTTCTTGTATTCGCTCGGCGTCAGCCCGAACGTGGCCTTTGATATCTCCGCCGTGAGAATAGCATATTCCAAATCAGATTCCAAGCCTCTCTTTTTCCATTCGTCGGTAAGCTCGTCCCTGACGGCGATTCCCCTCACCCGTTTTTCAATCCAGTCGTCTGAATATCCCTTCTCTCTGTAAAGCTCCTTCATGCGCTTCTGGGCAAGCTCGGGGTCTTGAATTTCCTGAACCCGCTCGTATCCGACCTGCGCCAACCATCGCTTGAACGGCTCGGCATTCTTCGACGGAATCGATTGGATTATCCTGAACAAATTCTTCGTATTGGCGCAGTCGGTGCGGTATTCCTTACCATCCGCAGATGCCAATTTCAGTTGTCCGATTTTTTCGGACGACTCGAACCCCTCCTCCCTCAACTTCTTCTTAAGGTCGTTCCAGTACTTCCTGGGTCGTGAGTTGTCCGCCAAAATTTCTATGACATCTACAACGGAGAACCACCACTCGTCTGCGAACCACGTTCTCCTGATACGTCTCCCCCGAAACACCACCAGAGCCCTGTCTGCATCCATTCAGGCACCTACGTGGCGAACATATGTGCCATGCCATATAAACGATGTGCGGGGGGGATAGCGAAAGTGGACTAACTCGCTTCCACAATTTTTATCTCTTCTTCCGTCAGCTCGTACACCAGAACGTCGATTTCCTTTTCCGTCGCCTGAATCGGACTAACAGATGGGCGCCTGAAGTAGAAAAGGATGACGGATTATTCTAAATCGTGTAACCCAGCTTCATCCTCTTCCTGAGCATCGCGGCTCTCTTCTTCACATTGGCGCCTTTGCATCCGTCCGCTATCACGCCCGCCAGCTCCCCCATGTCCTTTTCGACGAGGGACATCCGTGTCACTTCCTGGACCCCGATTCTGCCGACCGCGTCCGTGACGACGTCGCACTTCTCCAGGCGCTTCGCCGCCTTGTTGACGTCGGTTCCCGAGAACCGCGTATACCGCCTCTGGTCGATTATGAGCTGGTGCGACGCCGTGAAGCCCCTGTGCCCGTAGCGCAACGGGTAGCCGAGCGCGTCCAGCTCCCGCCCGAGCGCCCGCGAGTTCTTCACGACCTGCGCCGCATATCGCTTGCCGTGGCGCTTCCATTCGAGAAGCGCCTGGCCTGTCGCCGCGATGCGGTTGAGATGGGTGTTGTCGAGGAAGCGCCAGGTGAGGTTCTTCGTCACCTCCGCGGCGAGCTCCTCGTCGTCCGTCAGGACGATGCCGCCCTGTGGGCCCCAGAAGGTCTTGTGGGTGTTGCCGACCACGATGTCGGCACCCTCGCGCAGAGGGTCCTGGAAGGACGGGATGATGCCCAGCACGTGCGCCGCGTCGTAGCCCAGCCTTGCACCCGTTTCGCGGCAGGCCTCGGCCATCTCCTTCACGGGATGCTGGAACGGGATGTAGGACGAGCCTAGGACGACGAGCGCCGGCTTCACCTTGCGGACCATCGCCGCGGAGCCAGCGCCGTCCACTGTGCCGTTCTTCGAGTCGTATGGCAGGTATTTCGCCTTCAGTCCGAGGATGTCCGGGATGTATGGCTGGCAGTAGCCGTCGTAGCCTCCGTCCGCAGAATCCATGGTGAGTATCAGGTCGCCCCTCTTGCACGTCGAGGCGAGCATCAAGATGGAGGCGATGTGGCCGGCCAGCGGGTCGAGGAAGGCGTGCTTCGCGCGGAAAACGTCCCTCGCCAGGGCGGTCGAAGCCTCGACGATCTCCTCGGAGAACTTCGTCCCGCGGTAGGCGTTCTCCACCATGACGCCGTGGACCTCCTGGTTTATCGGCAGGGAGTAGCGCGACGCCAGGTCGGACGATAGGATTCCGCGGACCGCCGGGCTCATCACGTTCTCCGATGGAATCAGGTTGATGGCCCTCTTCAGTCGCCAAGAATCGTGCGCGGCCACAAGCTCGAGGATGCCGGGTGACATGTCTCAGTTGTGCAGCGAGAAGTTGTCCAGGGGCGGGCGCACTGGAAGCTCCATCTCGTCGTCCATCTCCTCGTACTCCATGACGATGTTTACGAGTGAGTTGACTATCTCGCGGAGCTGCTGGACCTCCGACCTGAGGCGCTTGATTTCGTGCAAAAGTTCGTCGTTGGCTTTCGGCATGGTTGCCCCCCTCTGCCGTGGCATAGCCGTCGTGGTTTTTATCACTTTCCCACCTTCGTTGCGCCCGTCAGGCGCTCCGCCTCGCACGCCCCCCGCTCGTCGCCGGCCTCCCTGAGGAGAGCCGTGGCCTTCTTGGCCAGCTCCCGCGCGCGTGCAGCGTCGCCAAGCTCCGCGAAGCCTGCGGCGGCGTCGGCTAGCCTCCTGCCTGATAGCCCCGGCAACGGAAGCCCTTGGCTCGACGCGACGCCCGATTCAAGCGTCTCCCTCGCCCGAGGGTGCTTGAGCTTCGCCAGCGCCCGCCCGAGGTTTATCCGGGCGGCTCCGACGAGCATCCTGTCCCCGAGCTGCTCCAGGAGCTCGACGGCGCGCTCGCCCGTGCGTCTCGATGCCTTGAAGTCCCCCGTCGAAAACTGCAGGTGGGCCTGGTTCGTGGCCACGGCCGCCTCCATCCGCAGGAGGCCAGCTTCGCGCGCAGCCAGCATCGCCTCGTCGAACTTGGCAGCTCCCGCCTTTGCATCGCCCTCGTGCACCAAAGTCAGCCCGATGTTCGCGAGGACCGCCGCGTAGACGCCGCGCTCCCCCGCCTTGTCCGCGTAAGAGAGGGTCTCGTCCAGCCTCTTGCGCGCCCCCTTCGTGTCCCCGAGGTCCAGGGAGACCACCCCGAGTTCGTTCGCCGCCTCGGTGGCCGTGTGCCAGTTCTTCTCCCTCTTTGCGGCGGATATCGATTTTCCGAGCGTGATAGCAGCCTTCTCGTATTCCCCCAATTTGCGCTCCACGCCGCCGAGGACGCGAAGCCCCTCGGACCCGCACCTGTCCTTGGACGATTCGATGGCCTTCCGCGCCCCTTCCAGATCCCCCAGCCGCGACAGCAGCCGGGCGGTCCGCAGCCTAGCACGCGATGCCAGCGTCGCCGACTTGGAAGCCGAGAGCCGCTTGGATATTTCCAGCGCCGCATCGTTGTCCCCAAC